>CALCHD010000205.1 GCA_937901105.1 uncultured Bacteroidales bacterium
GCGGGCACTCCACCCTCTCTATGCCTCGCTCCAAACGACGGCGCACTACGAACGATGATTCGTTAATCTTCTCCACCTCTTCGGCATAAGTCACCTGCGGCAAGCCCAACCAACCTGCAACCTGCGGGCCCACTTGAGCCGTATCGCCGTCAATCGCCTGACGGCCTGCCACAACCACATCGGCTCCTATCTTACGCAATGCGCACGATAGAGCGTACGATGTTGCCAAGGTATCAGAGCCAGCAAATCTTCTATCAGTCAACAAATATCCGCCATCAGCGCCACGAAACATAGCGTCGCGGATTATATCGGCAGCACGCAAAGGCCCCATAGTCAAGACGTACACCGTAGAACCTATTCTCTCATCCTTCAAACGCAAAGCCAATTCCAACGCCTTCAAGTCATCGGGATTAAATATAGCAGGCAACGCAGCACGATTAACTGTACCTTCTGCCGTCATAGCCTCCTCGCCCATATTGCGGGTATCGGGGACTTGTTTGGCCAATACAACAATTTTTAATGCTTTGTTCATTTATCAAAATTTAGTTACTCATTCGACGCCTTGCCGCGACAACAACACGCCTTAAAAATTAACGCAAGATGATGCCTCAACAGCATATCTCACCATAAAAAACATCCGAAAATGCCCAATATACGCGACATATTTGAGCATTTTCGGATATATATTTCAAAGAATATTGCTTTTACGCACTCTTCTATTCAGTTTGTTATCTTACGATTGTCTCCTCGCGGTCGGGACCCACAGAGATAATCTTGATTGGGCAACCAGTCTCGCGCTCGATGAACTCAACGTACTCCTTGAACTCTACTGGGAAGTCCTCATACTTGCGCACCTTGCAGATGTCGCACTTCCAGCCCTTGAACTCTGTATATACAGGCTCGATGTTGGCATATGTGTCGAATGGCCACTGGTCAGAAGGCTTTCCGTCAACGATGTATGATGTGCAGACCTTGATTGTCTCGAATGTGTCGAGGCAGTCAGACTTCATCATGATGAGGTCGGTCACTCCGCTGATCATTACTGCATACTTGAGGGCTACGAGGTCGAGCCAGCCGCAACGGCGTGGACGGCCTGTTACAGCGCCGAACTCATGTCCGATAGCGCGGATCTTCTCGCCTGTCTCATCGAAGAGCTCGGTAGGGAACGGACCGCTTCCGACTCTTGTACAGTAAGCCTTGAAGATACCGTATACTTTGCCAATCTTGGTAGGAGCAACGCCCAAACCTGTACATACACCGGCACAAGTGGTTGAAGAAGAAGTTACGAATGGGTATGAACCGAAGTCAACGTCAAGCATTGTGCCCTGTGCACCCTCTGCAAGAATCTTCTTGTTGTCGCAAAGATATTTGTTTGCAACGTACTCGCCGTCAACAAGGTTAAACTCTTTAAGGTACTCGATTGCCTCCATCCACTCTGCCTCTTTCTCCTCTGCGTTGTACTCGAAGTCGAACTGTGAAAGGGTAGCGATATGTTTGCCTTTAAGGGTGTTGAATCTCTCTGCAAAGTCAGCAGTAAGGATATCACCAACTCTCAAGCCGTTACGGCCAGTCTTGTCCATATAAGTAGGACCAATGCCCTTTAGGGTAGAGCCGATCTTTGATTTGCCTTTGGCAGCCTCTGAAGCGGCATCTAGGATCTTGTGTGTAGGAAGGATCAGGTGAGCTTTCTTTGAAATCATGATTCTCTCCTTTACAGGAACACCGGTAGCCTCAATCTCCATGCACTCCTCTCTGAAGATGATAGGGTCAATTACAACACCGTTGCCGATGATGTTGGTTGCATTTTTCCTGAATACTCCCGACGGTACAGTATGAAGGACAAATTTCTTTCCCTCAAAGTGTAGAGAGTGACCAGCGTTAGGACCACCCTGGAAACGTGCAATTACAGGGTATGAATTAGCTAGAACGTCTACAATTTTACCTTTACCTTCGTCGCCCCACTGAAGGCCAAGTACAACATCTACTTTCATAAATTGCTTTATTTGTTTTACTGTTTATAATTGTCTGTTAAAATGGAAGATCATCAGATGTATCCTCTACTGGCGGTGTATATGACGGCTGCGGTGCAGCTGCAGCCGGCAGGTCTGCAGTTGACTGTGCAGGAGCTGCCCCTTTTCTGTCCAGCAGCCTGATATTGTCTGCAACAATCTCTGTTGTGAACCTTTTTGCACCGGTCTGGTCTGCCCAGCTGCGTGTGCGGATCTTGCCCTCAACAAAAATCTGCGCACCTTTCCTGATGTATTTTTCTGAAAGTTCCGCAAGATTTCTCCAGCACACGATATTGTGCCACTCTGTCTGGTCCTGCAGTTCTCCGTTCCTGTTCTTGTACCTCTCTGTTGTTGCCAAAGTGAAAGAAGCAACAGCAGCTCCCGTCTCGAGGTGCCTTACCTCCGGGTCTTTCCCTACATTGCCTATAAGAATAACTTTATTGAATGACATCCTAATAATGTTTTAACGGTTAAAGGTACAACTTTTATTGCATATAGGCATAAAAAAAATCCAAAAGTTTTCCACATAGTGGAAGATGCCCATAAATTGGGCTCTATAATCGTAAGGCTAAAGTCCCATCACCTCTTTCATTGCCCAGGTGCAAGGCTCCTGTGAGGTGAAAAGCCTGAATGCGGGAATGGCCTGATTGTAAAGCCAATGGCGTCCGTCAATATATTTGCCGGCCCCTTTATCAGCCAGATTGGGGTGAGCATAGTTGGCCTCAAAAACTGTCTTGCCTTCAAATGATGCTCCGCAGAGCTGGGGAATCTCCATTGCAAGGGTGTAGATTATAATGTCTGCTTCATCCAGCAGCAGCGGAATCTTCTCAAGCGGTACATATTCTGCTCCAATCCTTTCTGCAAACGGACTGGCCGCATGGGAGCTGCGGTTGGCAAGCCATACCTGCATACCCATATCCTTTACTGCCAGTGCCGCCGCCTTGCCTGCCCCTCCGGCTCCAATTGCCAGAGCCTTTAAAGGAGTGCCGTCTTTGCGGAGCAGTGCAGGTACAGAACCTGGTGCTGGTGTTGCAGCCGCATTGGAGCAGGTTTCCTTAAGGCACTCTCCGGCAAGTTGTTCAAGCAGGGTGTTCTGTACACCGTAATAGTCTGTGTTATAGGAGTAGAGCTTCCCGTCTTTGCAGACAATGGTGTTGGCGCTTCCCAGTATGGAAGATATCCTGTCGGGAAGATCAACATGCTCCATTGCATCATCCTTGAAAGGGGAGGTGACGTTGCATCCGGTAAACCCTTCCCGGGTAAAACGGTTGATGGCCTCCTTGCAGGTAGGGGCCTCCAGCAGGGTGTATGTGTGTCCGCACTCTCCGTATGCCGCCTTGAAAAGGGCTGGGCTCTTTGAGTGTGATATTGGGTTGCCGATAAGTGAGAATTTTGCCATAATGTGTGCAAAATTACAAATTATTCCGCTTGTGGAGACGTCTCAAGTAAATGAAGAATACAGAGCCGTAGACAAACAGCTGTACCAGCAGTACAATTGTCTGTGGAACAACGTGCTGCAGAGACCCTCCCATGCAGTTTAGCTTTATGTAGCCGATGATTCCGGGCGAGGTGGGGAAGAGGTAGTGGACAATTTGCCAGATGTGGGGGATCTGGTTCATGGGGAATGAGCTTCCCGACAAAAATATAAGTCCTACGGAGAAAAAAGGTACATACAGCATCACCTCTTCAGGATCCTTGAAAAGGGGGGAGACGGCACCTGTAAAGGCAGAGGTGGTGATGACAAGCAGCCAGATGAACAGCATTAGCTCCCATTTGTGCGCAAGTGCGGGGAGATTGAAGATGAGAGGTACCAGCCCCACTATAAAAAGGGATAGCAGGATATATCCGCAGGCAAGTATTGGGATATATTTCACAGGTGATGCAGAGCGGTTCCCTGCGAGGATGCCGCCGCTCATGAGCATTGTCTGGAAGATGATGATAATTAACGCTATAGGAAGCAGGTAAGAGCCGTAGCCGCCGTTGTGGTTGTATACAGCCACATCGTTATAATTTACCGTTGGAGTCTGTGACAGGACAAGCTGCCGGTTTAATGGAAGAGTCTCCACGGTGGCGGTGCGGAGGGAGCTGTTGAGCTCCTGCATGGTTGAAGCAACCCCTGTCTGTATGGTAAGGTAATACAGGAATGAGGTAGTGGCCTGGGTTACCGCAAATGGTGATTCTGTACCTTGTACAATTTTAGTGGCAAAATCATGGGGCAGGGTAATGATCCCTTTTACCGCATCCTGCTGCATCAGCCCTTTAGCCTGCAGCAGGTTTTGGCAGTGATGGGTTATATGAATCTGCTGTGTGGCATCCAGGTTCCGCAGGTATTCCCTGCTGGCAGGTGTCTGCGAGTTGTCAATTACAGCTACAGGCACCTCTGTAACTATGTTGGGATGGTATAGCAGACCATAGAGGATGCAATATCCTACAGTCCCGCCAAGAACCACCAGTGATGTGCCCCACATTACAGGAATCGGCTTGCCAAGTCCCTTCTCAATGGACCTCTTGAGCAAAGGTGCAGTGCATATGCATACAGCCGTTGCAGCTGTTAGGAAAGCGTAGTGGTGCCAGGTGAAAGCAAATGGTGCATTATAGTATACAGCTGCCTGGTATCCAAGTATGAAATGCCTAACAGGGAACATGCTGCACAAGGCTTTAAAGAAAGGGTACATGTTCTCAAGGGGAAAGGTTATTCCGGATGCTGTTGCCCCTAGGGCTCCAATCATAGATGCTATTGAAATGGCTATGGAGACCTTTGGAATAAGTGCTATGATTGCTGTACCCAATGCCATAGTTGCAATTGTGAACAGTATGGAGCTTATGGCAATGGCGGCCAGACTCCCTTGCAGAGGGGTGTGTGCTGCTGAAAAGAAGATCCAGTCTGCAAAGAGTGCCTGTGCAATGAACAGGCACAGATAGGGGGTGAGCTTTCCGGCAAGAGCCTTTAGGATGTTTCCGTTTCCGCTCTCCAGCCATTGGGGTGAAAGGTCTGTACCAATTACATACACTGTGAATGTAAGGATGAATATCTGAAAGAATACAAAGAAGAACGGGTAAGAGAGGAATGTGCCGTAATTTAGGGTAGAGTTGTAGGTTGAGGCAAATATGCCGTTTGTAGGGAGGGCTATGGACTCAACTTCAAGCGGTGTTGCCCCTGCCAGATTCCCTTGCGAGGCAATCAGGGAGGTGGAGAAATTCCCCACCACCTTTATAAAAGCAGCCTTTATCTCTCCGCCAATGGCCAGCATGGCGTTGTGATAGATGCCTGTTACTGTAGGGGAGTTTCCCTCAAGAAGATTATGGCTGAAGTTCTGGGGGATTACAAGATAGCCGTATATCTCCATTTTCTGCAGTGCCTCCCTGGCCTGGCTCTCATTGCTGAATATATGTTCCTGGCTGATCTTTAGGGTTGGGGAGGCCTGAGCTGAGCGTATAAGCTCCTGCGAGAGGCTGGTGTTTGAACAGTCAACAATTCCTGCGGGAAGATTCTCTATTTTGCCGTCACCAAATATGGTGGCAGTGAACAGCAGTGAAAACAAAGGTACGGCAACGGCAGCCAGAAGCAGTCTCCTGTTGCCGTTTATCCTTTTCAGTTCCCTCTTCAGCGCCTCTTTCATCTCTATTTCTCTTTATGGTTTACAATCACGCTCATTCCGGGACGCAGCTGTGCCGCATGCCTGCTCTGGGCTGATGGGCGTGCCTTTATCTTGAAGGTCTTGAGGTCGTAAGAGCCGCTCTGCCTGCTGCTCTGCCAAGTGGCAAAGCTTCCCAGAGGGCTTGTATAGTATACTTCAAACTCAATTTTTGTATTGTCCAGAGCAGGTACCTTCCCTTTAAACCTGGTCCCTGGCAAGAATGAGCCAAGCATGTCTTCCCTTATATTCAGAACCATGTGGTTCTCCCCAACAGCCAACAGGTCCATAATGGCGGAGGCCGGAATTACAAGCTCTCCCTCTGCCGGATAAATGTCACCTATGATTCCATCTTTTGGTGCAAGGAGCCATGTGTCCTTCAAAAGGGCCTGCACCTCCTCTACATTTCCCTGTGCAGCCATTGTGAGGGCTTGCGCAGAAAGCTTGTCCTCCTGCTGCGCCCCTTCGAGGGCCATCTGGTACTGGTAATGGGCGGCCTGTTCAGCAGCAACGGCAGTCTGGGCAAGTGCCTGCGCCTCCTCTTTGCGCTGGAGGGTTACAACACTGTCGCGGAAGAGCCTTTCAATCCTTTCGTATGTGCTGGTGGCAAGAGATGCCTGCGACTTTGCCGCCAGCCATGCCTGCCTGAGGGATTCTATGATCTGTTCCCTGACTCCGGCATCAATCTTCTTCTGCTGGTAGAAGGCTGCATCCTTCATGGCGGAGGCGCTCTGCATGAGTGCGTTGGTCTCAGGACTGTTTATCAGTACAAGGGTGTCTCCGGCCTTTACGGCATCACCTTCCTGAACATGGAACTTTTCAATTCTTCCAAGAAGTTTTCCCGATATCTTTATCTGTGTACATTCAATTTCCCCCTGCAGAAGCTCGGGTGAATCTTTGTGCAGAATCATTCCAAAAATGGATATGACGGCAACAACAGCTACTATAAGAGTTGTTATACCTAGCAACAGTCTGTTTTCAGTTTTCATTGTGCAGTTCTATAAATTTTTCAGTATTGCAAGAAAGGGCAAGGAGATTGGCCAGCGATGTGCAGTATTCCCATTTTGCAAGGTTGAGGGCGGTTGTGGCTTTGGTGAGGGAAGCTCTTGCTGCCACCACATCTGTAGGGGTGGCCATCCCCTCTGCAAACCCTTTCTCCCTCTCTTTCAACAGTTCACGGGCTAATGAACAGGCCTGTTCCAATGTGTTTATATTGTACAGGGCATCAGCCATTCTGCTACGCAAGGCAAGGGCGGCAGTAATGAGTTCCTGCTCCGTTTGAGCAATGGCATATCCCATCTGTTCTTGTTGGAGCCTGCGCTCCTTTATGTTGTTTTCGCGGGCAGTTCCGTTGAAAATCTCCCACTGCATTGCAGCTCCAATAGTGGTGCGAGGAGAGAGGTTCTTCGGGAGGTTCCAGGAGTGGATGTTCTGCTTGGCAAACAGCGCAATGTCCGGGAAAAAATCGCCTTTGGCAATCATCTCCTGGCTGTGCAGAATCTCCTGCTGGGTACGGAGGATACCCAATGCGGCATTCTCCTGCAGAATCTCCTCATTCATTGAATAAATATCCGGAAGAGAATCAATTGAGAAGAATCTTCCCGACAGTTCCACCTGTTGCAGCCTCTTCCCCAAAACGGTCCCAAGGGCATTGAGGGCAACACTCTCCTGGCTTATGGAAGTCTCATATTCCCGTTCTGCCTCTTTGAGGGCCACCTCGGCTATAAGGAACTCGGCCTTGTTGATGAATCCCTCCTGGAAAAGGCGGGTGGCGTTGAAGTGCAGGTGCTTGCAGAAGTTGAGGTTTTCCTGCTGCATGGATATGGTTTCCCCACTCAATTTGAGGGTGTAGTAAGCATTCAGCATCAGAGCAGTCTGGGCATTCTCTGCAAGCTTTTTCATCTGCTGTGCAGTGGCCTCCAGCCCGCGCCCTATCTTTGACGCATAAATCCTCTTTCCCCCGGTTATCAGTGGCCATATGGCTACCGCATCTATGGTGGCAATATCTTGCTTGATGACAGGAAGTGAGAGGGGCTTGCCTGCAATGGAGGAGACAATCTGCTGCAGTTGGGGCAGCAGCATCTCAATTTGCGGGATCATCTGTACAAGCCCTTGTGCCAGGTCTTGTGCAGCACCTCCCAAGTCTGCTTCAACAGAAATCTCATTTGAAAAATGAAAATACCCTCCCGCAATACTTATGTTGGGATACCAGGCGGAGTTGAGCTGCCGTTTTTGAGCCTTGGCAACCTCTGTTCCAGCATCTGCGCTCCTGATAATATTGCTGTTGGAATTGAGAATTGCTGCCGCATCTTCAAGTGACAAAGTATCACTCTGTGCTGCAAGTTGCAACGGGACCATCAGGGTGGCGGCAAGGAGCCCCAGGACAGCGGCTTTGGGGATAGGTCTGTTCATTGTTCCAATGTTTTATGGAGAAATACAATCGGGAAGAAAAATTGTTGAATGTGGCACTGTTTTTGTTTTTTGCAGGTAAACTGTTAAACTGCCTTATTATGAGAAAATCTTTTTTTGTTGCTGTGGCATTGCTCTTTTTGTTGCAGTTTTTGCCTGGCAGATTGGGTGCTACCGGGTTTGCTGCAGATGCAATTTACATAAACGGGGAGAAGTGGGATCTGTATGCATGGCCAGTGAACAAAATGTATAGCGGGAGGCTGGAGAAATTTCTTAATGACAGGAGGGGAACAGCTGAGATAAGTCATACCATGGCGAACCCTTCCGGATATAATTGCACCTGGGAAATCAAGGACGGGAAGATATATCTAAGGGAGGTTGTAGTGGATATGTATGATCCTGAAGGTGAGAGGGAGCTGAAGGTTGTATATCCTGCAGATTCCCTTAAAAGTGTATTCATGGAGAGCTGTACCAGAAAAGGGATATGTGCAGATTGGGTAAATGGAAATCTGGTCGCAGGCAGGGGAAAGCTGGTGGCGTATGAGCATATGGGCTTCAACAGGACTGCCCAGTTTCAAGTGCATTTCAATGTTGAGAATGGGAAAGTTGTTGACAGCTCCTTGAGACGGTATAGAAAAATCTCCAAAATAGTGAAAATAATGAAGGAGAAAGATGGCAGGATGCAGGATGGCTATGCTGGAATACGGGGTGTGACATATATAACTTTGCAGCGAAATTTTTGTAAAGGTCAGTAGGGTTTTGTGCAAAAAATGTATTATTTTTGTATTTCTTATATTCCCGGAGAATTGTCGGGAGCTAAATAATTGATAATTAAAATAATACATATATGGAATTGAATTTGAACGAGCAGGAGCAGAACAGACGCAATGCTCTTGTACAGATGAGGGAGCTTGGCATTGAGCCTTATCCGGCTGCAATGTTTCCTGTAAATGCTACAACAGAGGATATCAGGGAGAGATATAACCCTGAGGAGGGCAATTTTGCAGATGTTGTGATTGCCGGCCGTATAATGAGCCGCCGTATCATGGGCGCAGCTGCTTTCATTGAGCTTATGGATGAGAGCGGAAGGGTACAGGTATATGTTAAGAGAGACGAGATTTGCCCTGGTGAGGACAAGACCCTTTACAATACAGTTTTCAAGAAATTGCTTGATATTGGAGATATTGTTGGTATCAAAGGTTTTGCATTTGTTACCCAGACCGGCCAGAAATCGGTGCATGCAAAAGAGCTTACCGTGTTGAGCAAATCTTTGAGAGTTCTTCCTATCGTTAAGGAGAAGGATGGAGAGGTGTTTGACGCATTCTCAGATCCTGAGTTGAGATACCGCCAGAGATATGTGGATTTGATTGTTAACCCTCAGGTTAGGGAGACATTCATGAAGAGGTCAAAGATTATCTCTACAATGCGCCGTTTCTTTGATGAGAGAGGCTGCCTTGAGGTGGAGACCCCAATCCTTCAGCCTATTCCTGGAGGTGCAACTGCAAGGCCGTTCATTACCCACCACAATACTTTGGACATGCCGCTTTATTTGCGTATTGCAAATGAGCTTTATCTGAAACGTCTTATCGTTGGCGGTTATAACGGTGTGTATGAGTTTGCAAAGAACTTCCGTAACGAGGGTATGGACAGAACCCATAACCCTGAGTTTACCTGTATGGAGATTTATGTTGCATACAAGGACTACAACTGGATGATGGATTTTGTGGAGGAGATGCTTGCAACTGTTGCACAGGCTGTAAATGGAACTACCAAGGTAAACATCAACGGTACAGAGGTTGATTTTGCTGCAGGTTACAGAAGACTTCCTATGCTTGAGGCAATTAAGGAGTATGCAGGTGTTGACATTGCAGGCATGAGCGAGGCAGAGTTGAGGGAGACTTGCAAAAAGCTTCATGTTGAGGTTGATGAGAAGATGGGTGAGGGCAAGCTTATTGATGCAATCTTTGGCGAGTACTGCGAGAAACATCTTGTACAGCCTACATTCATTACAGATTACCCTGTTTCAATGTCTCCGCTTACAAAACGCCACAGAAGCAACCCTAACC
>CALCHD010000206.1 GCA_937901105.1 uncultured Bacteroidales bacterium
ATTCAACCTTTGTAAGAACAATTTCCTTGGGCAAGGATATTCCTTGCGGCTCTATTAACTTTGGATCCACTACAATATCCCCTGAGTGGGCATCATCCACCAATATCCACTTTATTCTATCCGGATTTGATGATATATGCTCTATGCGGCTTGATCCTTCAATCCATACTCCAGTATACGTTTTCAACTGTATTATTATCTCACTATTTAAACTCTGGTCTTCCCATTTCCATGTACCAACATAATAATCTTGTGTATCTTGAGCATACACACATGTACTTATCAATAAAAGCAACAATGTAAATCCTAAATTTTTCATCACTCAAATTTACAAATAATTTCCTTAGCCCGCGCCCTAATCCTTAAAGTAACCGAACTCACAACACTATAATCGGTATCAATAATCTTCTGCGCCACCTCAAAAAGCTTCTCCTCATCCCCAACCTCCTCATACATTGCAAGCAATTTACCCAATGGAATCACTCTACAAGGAACCATATAATGCGCCAAAAGATAATGCTCCTCCGCCATGGCAACATCCCCCTCTGCCAAATATAAATCTCCCATATCGCAAATCTTCTCCGACGTAGTCATCCCTTCATTCAGGAACTCCATCATCTCAATTTTCTCAGCCACTGCAAGCTTATCAGAATTAAAAATATTCATAGAACACCGCAGATTCAAATTCCTGTTATTGCGGCATAGCTCCATAAAATCTTTACTCCCGACAATCCCCCCTCTTTCAACAATCCTACAGGCCCTTTCATGGCGTTCCAAAGCAATCACAGAATAACCTATCAGGAACAATCCTACCACGCCTACAGCTATCCTTATAGGGAATCTGGCTTTTACAATACCCGCTTCTTCCTCCCTCAACATCCCCAATGCCATTGGGAAAATCAGCATCAATGGAAACACATGATTTGTATAAGTAAAACAAGATGCAGCAAGCAAACACAACAAGACATATCTCCACACCCCTTTTCTGCACCTTGCAAAAGCGGTCCATATTACTCCCATCAACAAAGTAAATCCCACAATACCATGCTCTACAAGCATTTGGATAAAAATGTTATAACTCTGATAGTGATTATTGGAAATCTTCACAAAACCCGACTCCGGATTGTTTCTGAAATACTCCGCCTGATAATACATATAATCCGCTGCAAACCCAGGAGCGCCTCTACCTAAAAGCGTATTTTCCTTAATCATATCCCCACTGACACGCCATAACAGAAACCTGGTATTGGCAGACGGCACTTTCAACATATAGAGCCAACTAACCACTATCAGCAAGCATATTACTATAGCAATCCCAACATACATCTTCAATTTGGGATTGTGCTTCCCTCTTATGTTGTCTAGTATAAATACACCTCCAGCAACAATCAGACCAACTAAAGTGCCTCTGCACAAACATAAGACAAATGCTGCTACTATAGTTATACACACAGAAAAAGTCACTACAGCCAAAGGATACTTCCCGTTTTTGTATAAACGCAAACAAAGCTGTAAGCAACAGATAAAACCAACTGCCAAATACACAGATAACGGTATTGTATTGGCAAAACCTGCAGAATTAACAAAATTTCCGTTCAACGTAACTTCTATAACCCCGGCATATTGCAATATGGAAATCACCGCTTGAATAAAGGCCGATGCAGCAAGAACCGTACAAAGCCAGATACTTCCTCTACCATTTCCAATGCTACGGCAGAGGAAATACACCAGGATCAATGACAACCACTTTACATAGAACAGTGGCTCTATTAGGCAATAGTACTCCTGGCATAGATTATTGGCAGTACAATACGCCAGAAGCCCCAAACACCATAAATCCAAAACTCCCAGTTTTACCCAAAATTCCTTCTTAAATCCTATGATTGCGGCTAATGCTATAACTCCAATAAAGCATCCGAATGAAAGGATTATTCTATACTCCGCGGCACCAGACCACCATAATGGCAATATTGGCAAAACAATAACAGCGCAACCCAGCAGAAGTTTAAGACTTCTTGCCAGGTGCGCTGAATATTTTTTTAACTCTGCCATTAAATAATGTTATAGTTTCTGCAACCTTTGCTGCTGTTTTTCCTTCAGCTGCTGCTTGATCTGTTCCATATGATAAGGCCAGTTAGGGTCAATCCGTTCCATATGATAAGGTTTTTCAACTCTTACACGAAAAGCAACCTCATACATCTTCACAGTACCTTCATCTGTTTTTGTAGATAAATCCACTATATATACTCTACGATCCTTCCCTTTATATTGCTTATTTTTCCAACAAATCTCTTCAAACAAGAAATCCTTAATTTCATATCTGGATAAAGCCTTCAAATCATCCCAATAATACGCATCAACTTTTTTTAAGAATGCGTTATCTACATTATACGCTTCACATTGGTCGCTTGGCTCAATACGACTAGGGTCATGATTGACACGCTTACAATGGATAAATGCAGCTGCTCGCTTTTTATTGCCATCAACATAAAACTCAAATATTTGAGCGGTATCTTTGTAGTATTCAGGAGCAAAATGAATATCTCTCAAGCATAAACCAGATTTATCGGCAATCTCGTTGCTTGCTTTAATTTTTTTAGCATTTACTAAAATATATAATGCGTCCATATCCTGCGCATTAAGGGATATTGCACCAAAAGCTATTGCAACCAATGTAATTAAAATTATTCTATTCATATCTTCATAAATTAATTCAATTCTTTACCAAGCATTGTTACTACCATCTGGCGATTGCTCTATCCGCTTCGCAAGAGATTGCAGAAAGAGCAAAAATTGCACCAAAGAATCTATATTCAAAGCTTTAGTTTATCCACAAAGTTAGAAAACAAAGAACAGGATTTCGCATTTCAGGAGCTTTAAAATCTTACACCTGCAAAACATCATCACAAAATTTAGCACCACTTACTGGATATACATCAAATAGTTTTCTTTATATGGAGAATTAAGGGCATTGATTTTTGCCTTTAATCTGGATTTCTTGGTATACACGTTTTCCATTGAAAGATTGAGAATAACTGATATCAGAGTGGCATCAAAGCCTATAACGCAATAGCAAATGAATCTCATATCATCATTTGACAATTTTGGCAAATCATTCCTCAGATGCAGGATTATATTATCAAGTTCCGCATTAATCTTATTCTCTAACTGGCTATGCAGTTTCTCATCTGAACTGATGTTTGCAATCAGTTTTTCAACTTTCCGATAAATATGATCCTTTACATCTTTTTTGCCTTGCTTTATCAGATAGGTTAGACACAAATCTCCTATTGTTGTGAATTGTTTTTTGTACAACTGCGAAAACGATGCTCTCAAGATATTCAGTTTACTGTTATGCTCATCAATTTGCGCATCATAATCGGCCAGTTTTTTACTAGCGTTTTCATACATATCAAGATACGTCTCCATTGCCCGCTGCTTCTTTCTGTTGACAAACATCAACTTTAAGATAACTGCAGACAATATCATTGCCACAGCGAGTATTGCCAGTATAAGTGCCAGAACTTTTATTTTCATCTCCATTTTGGCTTTCTCCGCTTCTGAAGAGTAATAATCCTTTAGAGCATTATCAGTATTGTCAGACAGCAAACTTATCATTTGATACTCATATTTTTTCGCACTGTTTTCCAAATGAGCCATAGCTTGCTCATATTGATTTCTATGTTTATAGATACGATACTGCCAGAAGTCCAACTCTTTATAACCAGTTTCCTTAAGTTGCTTCAATATATTATCACACTCATCTAACCTGCCTAATTGCTGCAGGGCATATGCATACACACAATATAAGCCGGGGGTCAAAGCTTTATTATATTCTTTGCGCCGCCTTTCCAATAACAATATTGCTTTCTCCGGCTCCGGATCAGGCTTTAAAACATTTAACCGGGCATAATGTCCTAAATACTTTGCCATTGATACTGTATCTTCGGTTAAAGCTTCCAAACACTCTTCAAATAAAGAATCTGCCTCATTGAAAACTCGGTTATTTGCATATGCCATAGCTAATTTACCTTTTGCTACTTCCGAACGTTCAATATAATTCATCTCTTTAAAAAAGGCATATCCTTTCTGTGCATACTCTATCTCTTTTTTAGCATTGTTAGTCTTGTTGTATACAGTAGCAAAGACTGTATACAACCTGCCTGCCGCCACCTTATTTTCCGCATCATCTACCAATTCCTCTCCCCTTGTATATTCAATAGCTGCCTTGTCAAGATTCCCCGCATTTGCATATATCCTCCCCATATAATAATGCATCAGCAGCCTGTCATCCGCTGAGCCGTGTTTTGAGTAATATTTCACTGCAGGGGCAATGATGGAATCGGTGGTGAGGTCTATGTAGTTTTTATCAAGGGCCATGGAGTGGAGCAGGGCATGCTTTGCTTTGGTCCTTGGGGAATGCAGGAATTTGTCGGGATTAAGATTTCTAATCTCCTCCAGAGCCCTTTTTGGGTCCTCTTCTATGTATGATTCTATTTCCTGCAGCTGGCTGCAAGTGTTGCTGCAAGAAGCAAATGAAATAACTATAAGTAGTATGATGACAAGCTGCCTCATGGGTTTTGCTTCAACAAGTTTTTACAAATTTACCTTTTAAAATTGTAAATTTCCAGTTGGATCTCAATCAATACTTCTGTATTTATGTCCTATAATAGTAGTATCAGACTCGTCGCTAAACATCTCCTTTAAAGAAAATGGATTGTCACTGCCAAAAGCGTATAGGATATCTTGTTTTGAGAGTTCCGGAGGATACTGAACATAAGGCATCTGATCAATATATCCCAACCTCTTGCCAATATAACGCAGCAATTCATATTCCTCTATAGTGGTTGACTCAGCGAGCACCTGCTTGGATACATATTTTTCATCAAACTTAAAATTCAACCAAAACTTAACACCATTTCGCCTTTTATGTATGACATTATTTACTACAATTCTCGTACTGTCCTCCGATACGGGATATAATTTTATAGTTTGTTCATAATATTGTTTTACTGGTTTCTTCTTATTTACTCCTTCATATCTAAAGATATAAGAGCCACATCGTGAAGAAACAGGGTAATAGTAATAATAATTACTGTCAGGCACAGATTTATATTTTAACTCTACAAAAGATTTAAAGTTCGTGTATTCCATATTGTCTATAATTCTTTTAATCGAATCTATAGGAAAAGGGAAAACATACTCTATAGGATTTGTACCACGAAATTCAATCTCATAGATATTTGCTTCTTGGTGTGTTCTAACAAGGCCATACGAACCCCAACATCCAATAAAAATCAATACTCCAGCGATAATACTATTTTTTATTCTTGTTCTCAAATCCATGCAACCAATTATTAAATATATTTATAATAGACTGTTCAGTGCCATCTGAGTTTTTCACATTACTAAAAAGATTTTTTGTCGCTATTATTGCTTGATTTGCCTCATCCGAAAACACATGAACACTTTCAAATAAATGAGGAAAATATTCTAAAGTGGAACCGCTCCATATCTTAAAATTGTGAACTGGACTATACGCATCTTGAATACAATGTAATGCCATACCCAAAGCATGGTGGTCATTATTATTTCTAAAACTCATCATTTGAGACACAAAATATTCTCTCATTTTATCGACCGCTTGTTCATAAGTTAACCCTTTTTGTCGCATAGCATGCATATGTGAATTTTCAGGATCCTGTTCTTTATCTGCATCCTTACTACCTGCTATTACTTGAGTCAATTTGGTAGAATCCAAAGAGTCAGATAATGCTTCTTCTATAATATATTGGTGTCCACTGCCCCACCATGCTCCTTCTGCAGGTTCTCCATCTGAATCACCACCTCCTTTGCCGCCTTCACTACATTCTCCGTTACAACCTATTTCCCCGCAGTACTCACAGCGACCATCAGGATTTTCGCATTGACACGGCTCATATCCACATATAGAGCAAGCAAAAAAATCGCATATACACTTACCCTTCAATTCACCACATTTATCACAATATGAAGGCTTATCCGTTACAACTATACCTCCAAGCAATTCGGAGCCCTCAAGACAACTTTCGCAGATATGGCCATACTCAATATAAACCATCCCCTCCTTGCCACACATATAACAGAATCCAGGCTCACTATTACCATACGAAGACTTTGTGCCTTGTGCCTTAAGGAAGCTAAATCCCGATAAAGGCGCATTAATTGGAGCATCATCTGTGTTACGAACGTATACCACACTTCGTTGTCCACAAAGATACTGGAAAATATTTACTATCTCTCCCTCGAGAGTGGATACCACCATAAAACCGGTAAAGTCCTTATGGGATCCCATATAAGAAAATGCATCACTTTGGGCATTATTGTCACTATCTTTACCAAGCACTGTTACCACCATCTGGCGATTGCTTGTATTTTCGCCTTGTGAAAACTCCTGAATTACCAAAGAACTCTTCATTGTCACCACATCATGCTCTGTGGCGTTTTCTTTAAGCAGCACACCGCCAACAATAGAGCCTGTATTAAGCGGAACCTCATAAGTTCTTGCCAACTTGCTTGGGAACTGCACCTCATGATATGTAGCCTTATCCCACTGCGGAACCAGAATCTCATTGTAATCAATTACTGATTTTACAGAACCATCACCCGTGCCAGGCAAACGCAAATCTGTTGCATGTTCCAGATGGAAATGTTTTGCCTGCTCTAAAGTAAATGTATTAATCTGTTCTGGCATTGTTCTATCTGCTTCGCATGATATTGCCAATAATGCAAGGATTATACCAATGTATTTATATAATCTTAATTTCATAGTTTCAACTCTCCTATATATACTTCATTATCATTAATGATCAGTTCTATTACAAATGTTCCTTTTGTACTTATTGCTGGAATAGATACCTGCCCTGCAATAACGGAGTACTCCTCTTGAATAAGTTCTCCTGTTGTTAAATTTTCAATTGTTACCTCTACGTTTGAGATTAGAGAGAAACTATTAAAGAGAAAGGAGTTGGATGTAGGGATATACCAGCATTCTATAGGAGCATTCCCAATATTCCTAATATTGTTCTCATTTTGCCCAATTTCCTTTAATGAAATATGGGTGGCATTTTGTTGTTCTTGTGTTTGCGCAAAAATATCTACTTGCCCAAACAACATAATTGCAATGATTAAAACTAAGTGTTTCATGTAAATTATTTTTAAGGTTTTGCTGCAAAATTACCGATTTAACACCCCAAACCTTGTATTTCCATAGGTAAAAAATCTTACAAGCATCATATCTTTCTATTTTGCAACTCACTGACAATCTATACTTTATAAAACTTAAAATCCTCTTGTAAGAAATAAATCTTACAAGAGGATTTTATACCAAAATCTCCCAATATATAACTCATTGATACCCTGAGATTTACCCCCCCCCACTAATAAAAAACACAAGAAAATCTTTGTAAGATTTCAATTAACACGCTGATATCCTGCACTTTTCATACATATCTCAAGTAAAAATTCTTATTAGCACTGCTCAACTGCTTGATTTTACTTCTGTATCTTGATTTTTTTGTATACACATTTGAGCATGAGATATTAAGTATTGTTGAGATTATTGTAGCATCAAAACCTATTATGCAGTACGATATGAACCTGATATCATCATCTGTCAATTCCGGCATATCTACCCTCATGTTGATAAGAATATTGTCAAGTTCTGCATTAATCTGGTCTTCCAATCTTTTATGCAGTTTCTTATTATCACTTATATTGGCAATCATATTGACCACCTTTTTGTATATGTGATCCTTTACATCCTTCCTATCCTGTTTTGTCAGGTATGTAAGACATAGTTCTCCTATAACTGAGAACTGCTTCTTATATGATTGAGCAAGTTCACTGCGAAGCATATCTATACTATGGTTTTGCTCTGCATATTGTACACCATATACCTCAAGAGTTTTACAAGCATTCTCATATAAAAGCAGACTATTCTCTATATCCTGCCTCTTTTTCTTATTTACTCTGAAAAGATAAATAATAACAAATGCAGCCCCACTAGCCATCAATGCAAGAGCAAGTACAAGATATGATACCCTCAACTTCATCTGCAATTTATTTTTCTCTGCTTCAGTAGAATAATATTCCTGCAGATTATGATCCACTGTATTTGAAAGAAACCCTATCATCTGGGATTCATAGGTTATTGAGCTTTTTTCCAAAGATTTTAATGCGAGATCATCGTCCCCTCTATACTTGTATATCAAATACTGCCAGTAGTCCAATTGATCTGAACCTACGGTTTTCAATTGCTCAATTATAGCATCACACTCCTTTTCCCTGCCCAATTGTTGCAGAGAATATGCATAAACAAAATACAATTTAGAAGATAGTGGGAGTTTATACTCTTCTACCATTTTTTTCAAAAGAGCTATGGCCTCATTGGGCTCTGGATTTGGCTTTAAAACTTTCAGCCTTGCATAACCACCCAAATATAATTTCATTGACAGTGTGTCATTTTTAGCCGTCATTATACCAATCCTATATAAGGAGTCAGCCACTTCATAATATCTAGCGTTAGCATAAGCTATAGCCAGTTTCCCTAGAAACAAATTGCAATACTTCTGACTGCCGGCAGATTTGAATATATCATAAGCTTTAGATGCATATTCAACCTCCTTGCTTGAGTTTTTTGTTCTATTATATATATTGGAAAAACATGAGTATAATCTACCTAGAGCCACATTATTACAAACAGAAGGAGCCAGGCTCTCCCCTTTAGACAGTTCAATTGCAGCATTTGCATCATCCCCCGCATTCTCATATATCCTCCCCATATAGTAATGCATCAGCAGCCTGTCATCCGCTGAGCCGTGTTTTGAATAGTACTTCACAGCCGGGACAATGATGGAATCGGTGGTGAGGTCTATGTAGTTTTTGTCAAGGGCCATAGAGTGGAGTAGGGCATGCTTTGCTTTGGCCCTTGGAGAAAGCAGATTGTCGGGAGTAATATTGCGGATCTCCTCCAGTGCCCTTTTGGGGTCCTCCTCTATATATGATTCTATTTCCTGCAGGCGGGAGTATGTGTTGCTGCAAGAAATAAATGACATTGTTACAAGTAGTGTAATGACAAGCTGTCTCATGGTGTTTGCTTCAGTTTGTTGCAATTGTAATCAGGTTTACAAAATTAAATATTGTTGCGCCAAACCAACACTTTTTATAAAATATTGCTGCTTGTGCGCAACACTTTATCTCTACAACCATAACTCCCTGTCCATAGAATCCCATTGTTCAAAAAAATTTTAAGTACCTTTGTAAATCAAAGCAGCAGAATATGATTCAACTGGAAAACATACACAAATCATTCGGAGAACTGGAGGTGCTCAAAGGGGTATCCCTGCAGGTAGCCAAGGGGGAAGTGGTAAGCATTGTGGGAGCCAGCGGCGCCGGCAAGAGCACTTTGCTCAACATCATGGGTTCACTGATGAAACCGCAAGAAGGAAAAGTGAAAATTGCGGGAACAGACATTTTTTCTCTTCCCGACAAATCCCTTGCAGCCTTCCGCAACAAGGAGATAGGGTTTGTGTTCCAGTTCCACCATCTGCTGCCGGAGTTTTCCGCTCTGGAGAATGTTGTGATGCCGGCCCTGATAGGGGGAGCAAAGTGGGGGAGCAAAGAGGTTGAGGCAAGGGCCAGAATGCTGTTGGAGGAACTTGGTGTGGGGGGAAGACTTTCCCATAAACCCGGCCAATTGAGCGGCGGAGAGCAGCAGAGGGTAGCCATTGCCAGGGCGCTGATGAACAAACCTGCGGTGCTGCTTGCAGACGAGCCGTCGGGAAATCTCGACTCGCACAACCGAGACGAATTGCATTCGCTGTTTTTCGAACTGAGAGATAAGTTCGGCCAGACCATCGTTATCGTAACTCACGACAACGACCTCGCGCAACGTTCAGACCGCAAAATCGAAATGCTTGACGGTAGAATCATTAAATAACCGAATCTCGAAAAACGTGTCAAAGATAAATCTTTCATACTTTTTAGGTAGCAGATTGTCATCTAAATCGCACAAACAAAACAATGTTATGGTGCGTATTGCGATGGTAAGTGTAGCCGTGGGAATAGCTGTTATGGTATTGGCATTGGG
>CALCHD010000207.1 GCA_937901105.1 uncultured Bacteroidales bacterium
GCAGAAGAAGAAAGATATGAAATAATGGGTCCCCAGGACCAGTTTAAATAGGAATATGAAAGAGAATTTGAAAGTAATAATAAGCGGTGGAGGCACCGGAGGACATATCTTCCCTGCCATTTCAATTGCCAATGCCATTAAGGAGGCCAGACCTGATGCACAGATCCTGTTCGTAGGAGCACTGGGCAAAATGGAGATGGAGAAGGTTCCTGCTGCAGGTTATGAAATAAAAGGAATCCCGGCAAGAGGACTCAAGCGTCCGCTCTATTCACTTTCAAACATCTCTGTTGCCATTGACTACCTCCGCTGCAAGAGCATAGCCAGAAAAATAATCAGGGAGTTCAAGCCAAACCTTGTTGTAGGGGTTGGAGGATATGCAAGTGCAGCCATAGTGGGCAGTGCAGGCAAGATGGGAATTCCAGTATTGCTTCAGGAGCAGAACTCATTTGCCGGCCTTGTAAACCGCAAGAATGCCAAAGATGCCTCAAAGATTTGTGTGGCATACGACAATATGGAGAGGTTCTTCCCTAAAGAGAAAATCCTCATTACCGGAAACCCCATAAGGAAAGATATAGACAAGGCCACTCCGGAGCAAAAGGCACAGGGGTACAGCTTCTACAACCTTTCTCCGCAGAAAAAGACAGTATTCGTTGTTGGAGGAAGCCTGGGGTGCCGTACACTCAACGAGTGCATGAAGAAGGCTGTTTCTGAAGGAAAGCTGTTTGGAGGAGAGAACGGATACCAGGTAATCTGGCAGCACGGAAAAATCTACAAGGATGAAATTGACTCATTCATGAAAGAAAAGGAGATTCCGGGTGTATATTATTCAGACTTCATCCAGAGAATGGACCTTGCATACGCCGTTGCCGATGTAGTTGTGAGCCGTGCAGGAGCAGGCACCATATCAGAGCTTTGTGTAGCACAGAAGTGTACAATATTCGTACCTTCTCCTGTAGTTGCAGAAGACCACCAGACACACAACGCAATGGCACTTGTAAACAAGGGCGCTGCACTTATAGTGAAGGATGCAGCCGCTATAGAGGAGCTGCTTCCTTGCCTTGAAGAGCTTTTGAAGGATGAGGCAAAAATAAAGGGACTTGAAGAAAACATAGGCACATTGGCAAAAAAGGACGCAGCTGCCGTCATTGCCCAGGAATGCCTCAAACTTGCAGAGAAATAAGATGAAGAACGTATATTTCATAGGAATTGGAGGTATAGGAATGAGCGCTATAGCCCGTTACTATAACCATGCAGGATACAAGGTAAGCGGATACGACCGTACTCCAAGCAAGCTTACTGCCAATCTGGAAAAGGAAGGGATAGAGATCCACTTCTCCCCTAGCATTGAGGCAATCCCTGCAGAAATAGATGAGACACTTGTAATATATACCCCTGCCATACCAAAAGATATGGAGGAGCTTGTATATGTACAGGAGAAGGGATACAGGCTCATCAAGCGTTCCCGTGCCCTTGGAGAGATTGCATCAGCACAGAAATGCCTTGGAGTGGCCGGCACTCACGGCAAGACCACTACCAGCACGCTGCTTGCACATCTGTACACACATTCAGGTACAGGATGCTCTGCATTTCTTGGCGGAATATCCAAAAACTACCATACAAACCTGCTGTTGAGCAAGAACCCTGTACTGGTAGCCGAAGCTGACGAATTTGACCGTTCGTTCCTTCAGCTGTTCCCTGATGTGGCAATCATCACCTCAACAGATGCAGACCACCTGGACATCTACGGAGACGTAAATACCATAAGGGACGCATTTGCCGAGTTCGCCGGACAGATAAAGGAGAGCGGAGCACTTATTTTGAAAAAGGGCGTAGAGATAGACTTGAGCGGTGTAAAGGCCAAAATATACAGCTATTCATTTAAGGAGGAGGCAGATTTCTGTCCGCATAATGTAGAGCTTCTTGAGGGAGGATACTTCAAGTTTGACCTTGCGTACCCTCAATACACAACAATAGAGGGAGAGAGCGTGCCTGCCGGCATACTTGAAGGATGTACAGTAGGCATACCTGGCTGGGTAAACGTGGAGAACGGAATAGCGGCAGCAGCCGCTGCTATCCTGGGAGGAGTTGCCCCTGAAAAGGTGAGGGAGGCCCTTGCCGCATTCCAGGGAGTGGAGAGAAGGTTTGACATCCACCTCAACACTCCACAGGTTGCATACATAGATGACTATGCCCACCACCCTGAAGAGATAAAATCTGCAATTACCTCAATAAGGAACATCTTCCCCGGAAGAAAGCTGACTGCCATATTCCAGCCACACCTGTACACAAGGACCAGGGATTTTGCAGCAGAGTTCGCACAGAGCTTGAGCATGTTGGATGAACTTGTCCTGCTGGATATCTACCCTGCAAGGGAGCTTCCTATAGAAGGGGTGACTTCAGATATAATCTTCAACAAGGTAACTGCAGCAGAGAAAGCCCTTCTCAAGAAAGAAGAGGTGCTGGACTACCTTAAGGAGAAAGAAATAGACATCCTGGTAACGTTTGGAGCAGGAGACATTGACAGACTTATTGCACCTATAGAAAACCTGTTGAAAGAGAGAATAAAATAGAATGGTAAAAAAGATACTCATATACTTTGCCGTGGCTCTTGTATTGGGAGCCGTGGGGTGCTATTTCTTCTTTGCAGAGCAGCAGTACAGGCTGAACAGGCCCAAGCAGCTGTGCCGCGAGGTAAATGTCACCTTGCTTGATAGTGCAAGCAACAGGTTTGTGAGCAAACAGGAGGTGCTGGAAATAATTGCCGGCTTTTCTGGAGAAAGCATAGGGCAGCCGGTGGACAAGATAAACATCCACCTCATAGAAAAACTGCTTGACCAGAGGAGCGCCATAAAGAAATCGCAGGTAAGCATCACCAATAGCGGCGCGCTGAACATAAACATTACACAGCGCAAGCCGGTATTGAGGATCCAGGGAGAAAATGGAGGATTCTATGTAGATGAAACCCAGTACATATTTCCGCTGGTATCCACCTTCACCTCATACGTTCCCATTGTAAGCGGGCACATACCGTTCACCCTCAACGACGGACATAGGGGCATGGCACTTGAAGATGACGGCAACTGGATGCCAAAAATCCTGGAACTGGGCAGCTACATGAGCAACAGCCCTTTCTGGAGCGCACAGATAGAGCAGATATACATAGACCCTAAAGGTGAGATAATCCTCTCGCCAAGGGTTGGAGACCAAAAAATATATTTTGGCACACTGTCAGATATACACAACAAGTTCAACAAGCTGTACACTTTTTACAAGCACATTGTGCCGGCAGAGGGATGGGACAAGTACAGTGCAGTTGACTTGAGATATAAAGGCCAGATAATTTGCAAATTAAAAAAGAAAACAAAAAATAAATAAGCACTTGGAGTTATGAGAAAACTAGTAGCAGCCATAGATTTAGGTACTTCCAAGGTTGTGTGTCTTGTAGGAGAAAAGACAGATGCCGGAATTAAGATCATCGCCATGAGCGAAGCCCCTTCCAAAGGTATAAGCAGAGGTGAGGTGATAAATATCCAGTCTGCCCTTGACTCAATGCTGCCCACAATCAGAAATGTGGAAAATGCCATTGGGGAGCAGATCAATGACATATTCATTGGAGTAGCAGGACAGAGTGTAAAATGCATTCAGGGGACAAACCAGACTGCCAGGATTAATCCCGATGAATACATAACTCCAGAAGAAATAGAGCAGATAACAGAAGCAATGTACACCAACTTCTCAACAGAAGGAGATGAAGTTATCCATGCTGTTCCACAGTCATACAACATTGACGACTTCATGGGCAACAACGAGCCTGTTGGAATGATTGGCAGACAGATATATTCCAATTTCAAGCTGTTCACATGTAAAAGGACATCTTCCCAATTGAAGAAAAATGTACTGTCAAGAGCTGCACTGAATGTAAAAGGGACATATCTTGGCCCATTTGCTTCAGCTATGGCCGTGCTTGGAGAAGATGAGAAGGAAATAGGTGTTGCCCTTCTGGATATTGGAGCCGGTACAACAGACCTTATCATAATACATGAAAATGTAGTAAGATATGCTGCTGTCATCCCATTCGGAGGCAACTGCATCACAGAGGATGTAAAGCAGGGCTGCGGCGTATCCTCAAGAGTTGCAGAACAGCTTAAGGTTGAAAAAGGCTCATGCATGAGTTCTGTTGCCCCTGACAGGCCTGTGCGCATTCCCGGCATAGGTGGCAGGGAAGACAAATACATCCACGTGAAGAACCTTGCCGAGATAATTGAATCAAGAATTGAGGAGATTCTGGAGGCTGCAATGCATGAGATTGAAAAATCGGGCTACAAGGAGAAAATCAAGGCCGGTCTGGTAATTACCGGAGGCACATCCCAGCTTTCCAACCTCAAGTCATTCGCACAGCTGGTAACCGGCATGGACACCAAACTTGCATACCCGTTGAGGACCCTCTCTGAAGTGGATGTCAACATCAGCAAGCCTTCTATATCAACAGCAGTAGGACTTATCCTTATGGGATTTGGCGAGATGGAGAAAATGGAGAAGAAGGGCGAGACCATCAGGGCCACTACTCCATTGAAAAAGGAAGAAAACAAGGATGATGCAGACAAGGGGGCACCTGACACAGCAGCAGAAAAGAGTAAAGAGCAGTCCAAAGAAACAAAGAAAAATCCTTGGTTCAAGGGTATCATTGACTCTTTCAAATCAGATAACGTATTCAAAGACAACGAGGCATAATTATGGAAGATCTTAATATTATTCCCGACGGATGGGACATGAGCCAGAACATCATTAAGGTTATTGGTGTAGGCGGTGGCGGATGCAACGCGGTATCTGAAATGTACAGGCAGGGCATAAAAGATGTGGATTTCATGATCTGCAACACAGATATGCAGTCATTGAAGACAAGCCAGGTTCCTGAAACCCTGCGCTTGGGATCAGACCTTACCAAAGGCCTCGGTGCAGGATGCGACCCAGAGAAAGGGCGCAAGGCTGCTACTGAATCAATTGAAGATATCCGCAAATCATTGCAGGGAAATACAGAGATGGTGTTCATCACCGCCGGTATGGGCGGTGGAACCGGAACTGGAGCTGCACCGGTAATTGCCCAGGTTGCAAAAGAGATGGGCAAGCTTACTGTTGCGGTAGTGACCCTCCCTTTCCGCGATGAGGGGCACGACTTCATCAAACGTGCCGTACTTGGAATACATGAACTGAAAAAACATGTTGACAGCCTCCTTATCATCGACAACCAGAAACTGTACAATGTATTTGGAGAGCTCACCATATTTGACGCATTCCCAAGAGCCGACGAGGTGTTGAGTACAGCTGTAAGGAGTATTGCCGACATCATCAACCGTCCGGGTTTCATCAACGTGGATTTTGCAGACGTGAGGATGGTTATGAACAACAGCGGCATGGCAATCATGGGTATGGGTGAGGCAGAAGGTCCCGACAGGGCAATTGATGCCGTACAGAAAGCCCTTGATTCACCACTTTTGAACGACTGCGACCTTACCACTGCAAAAGGTGTACTTGTAAACATCACATCAAGTAAAGAGGACGGAGGCCTTACCATGGCCGAACTTTCCCAGATTATGGAACAGGTACGCAGCTACACCGGCGGCGTATTCAACAAGTTCAAGCGAGGTGTAGTATACGACCCTAGCATAGGTAAAAAGATAAGCGTTACAATTGTAGCCACTGGATTTGAGATTAACAGCCTGCCTAATATTGACATGCCTGATGATACGCTTGAAGGTGACACCTGGGTTATAAATGACCCTGGCAACATTGCTGAACAGGAGGAGGAAGCTGCAGCTCCTGCAAATACAGAAAAACAGGTCTACATCAAGCCTGAAGGCAAACCGGCACTTATCCTGGAACCAACAGATGACATCAGCCAGCTGGAGAGGGTTCCTGCTTATATAAGAAGAAACAAGAAATTGTCGGGAATAACAGAAAATTAGTACATTTGCATCCCAATTGACTAGAATTATGACAGAAAGAAAAAGAAGAGTAAGGTTCGCACCAAGCCCCACAGGCCCCCTACATATGGGAGGTGTGAGAACTGCACTATACAACTACCTTTACGCAAAACAGGCAGGCGGTGACTTCATCATCCGAATTGAGGATACCGACTCGCAGAGATTTGTCCCTGGCGCAGAGAAATACATCATTGACTCATTGAACTGGTGCGGCATCATTCCCGACGAGGGAGTTGACGCAGAGGGCAACGTAGTGGAGACTCCATCGGAGAGACACCCTCACGCCCCATACCGCCAGTCCCAGAGAAAGCCTATCTACAGGGCATATGCCGAGAAGCTTATTGAGAACGGCTACGCTTACTATGCATTTGATACCGCAGAGGAGCTTGATGCAAAAAGAAAGGAGGCTGAGGCCAACAAACAGAACTTCATCTACAACTACCAGACCCGTAAGGAGCTTAAAAACTCCCTTACCCTGCCTGCAGATGAAGTGGCAAAGCTTCTTGAGACCACAACCAACTGGACAATCCGTTTCAAAAACCCTGAGAACGAAATTGTGGCAATGGACGACCTTATCCGTGGCCACATTGAGATAAATACCAACACCTTGGATGACAAGGTGCTTTGGAAACGTGCAGACGAGCTTCCAACATACCACCTTGCAAACATCGTGGACGACCACCTTATGGAGATCACCGAGGTTATCCGCGGTGAGGAGTGGCTGCCTTCACTTCCTTTGCACTACATGCTTTACAAGGCATTCGGATGGACAGACTCGCAGCCTCGCTTTGCTCACCTTTCATTGCTTTTGAAACCTGACGGAAAAGGCAAGTTGAGCAAACGTGACGGCGACCGCCTTGGATTCCCTGTATTCCCTCTTAAATGGGTTAACCCTGAGGGTGAGGTAAGCCGCGGCTACAGGGAGGACGGTTACTACCCTGAGGCTTTTGTAAACCTTCTTGCCCTACTTGGTTGGAACCCTGGCACAGAGCAGGAGCTCTTTACAATTGATGAGCTTGTAAAGGTATTCTCTCTTGAGAGAGTAATCAAATCAGGTGCAAAATTCAATGCCGACAAAGCAAAATGGTTCAACCAGGAGTACTTGAGAAAACAGACAGATGCACAGTTGGCAGAGCAGTTTATCCCTATCCTTGAGGAGAAAGGTGTAGAGGTTGCAAAATACCCGTTTGCATTTGTAGAGCAGCTTTGTGGCCTCATTAAAGAGAGAGCACACTTTGTTGCCGATTTCTGGGATATCTGCAGCTACTTCTTCATTGCCCCTACTGCATACGCAGAGAATGATGTAAAGAAGTTCTGTACCCCTGAGACAATGGAGATCATTGAGAAAGTGAAGAACTTCATTGCAGCTATGGAGATCAAAGAGTTTGCAACAGCAGGCGAGACTCCAAAAGCAGAGTGTGTTCACGCAATTGAAGAGAAACTTACAGGATACATTAAGGAGAACGAGTGGAAAATGGGTGCCGTTATGAATACCCTACGCCTGTTCTTCGTTGGCCAGGCAAAAGGCCTGGGCATTGCAGACATCATCTACTTTGTAGGTAAAGAGGAGGCATTGCGCAGAATTGAGGCGGGCCAGCAAGCCGTTTAAACTACACAAAACACACTACTTGAAAAACTATTTGACTCGGGGCGGCCTCAAAAGGGCTGCCCTAACTTTTAATTCAATGTCACCAACTTTTTAAAAGGGGATTTTACTGCGCTATGAAGCGATAGACAATCTCGCCAACCTGTTTGTCGGGAGCAGAAGAAGATGCGGTAAAACGGCTTCTTTTGGCCGCTGCAATGGCGGATCTGACAATGCACTCGTCAGATGAGGCTACATTGCCAATTACTGAGGCTGCGGTTACGTAGCCTTTTTTGTTTACGGTTATCTGAATGCTCACATCTCCCCCACCCTGGCATTTGTATGCAGGTACCGGAAGTGACATTGCCTTGCGGCCGTCGAGGGAGTATGAGATTACAGATGGGCCTTTGTATTGGGGAGCGTTGCTGTCGGGAAGATTCTCATTGCCTGCGGTTGCTGCATCCTCTCCCTGCTGCTCACGGAGGGCGGCTGCGCGGGAGGCATCAAGCTTGCGCTGGAGCTCGCGGGCCTCGTCGTATACCTGGTTGGGATTCTTGAAACGGTCATCCTTAAGTGGCTGGGAGCTTCTGTCAACCGCAACGTTGCGGTACTGGTTGGGAGATGTCCGGCCATTGAGCAGGTCTTCAATCTCCTTGCTCGCCTGGGCCTTCACCTCCTCCTGCTTGGCTATCTTCTCCAGTTCCTCAAGCTTGGAGAAATCCAATACAAAAGAAGTCTCCTCACTCACAACCCCGTGGATTGCAGTGAGGAGAAATATTATAAGTACCACCAAATGGAAGATGATGGTGGCATAGAATCCTGTCTTCTTTTCTTTTGAATCCAGAAAGCCCATTCTAGAACTCTGCAGATTTAGGTGTTCTTGGGAATGGGATCACGTCTCTGATGTTCTGCATGCCTGTTACGAACAGAAGAAGTCTCTCAAAGCCCAAACCAAAACCGCTGTGAGGAGCTGAACCGAAGCGGCGGGTATCCATGTACCACCATAGGTTGGTAGTGTCCATACCAAGCTCCTCAATACGTGCCTGAAGCTTCTCATAGCTCTCCTCTCTCTGTGAACCTCCAATGATCTCACCAATCTTAGGGAACAATACGTCCATTGCCCTTACAGTCTTGCCATCCTCATTCTGTTTCATGTAGAATGCCTTGATGTCTTTAGGGTAGTCTGTAAGGATAACAGGTTTCTTGAAGTGTTTCTCAACAAGGTATCTCTCGTGCTCGCTCTGAAGGTCTACGCCCCATGATACAGGGAACTCGAACTTCTGGCCGCTCTTTAGAAGGATGTCAACACCCTCTGTGTAAGACAATCTTACGAACTCTGTTGAAATTACACTCTCCAGACGGCTGATAAGTTCCTTGTCAAACATGTCATTCAAGAACTTAAGGTCGTCCATACAGTTGTCCAAAGCGTATTTCACACAGTACTTGATGAAGTCCTCTGCCAAATCCATGTTGTCCTGGATCTCAAAGAACGCCATCTCCGGCTCAACCATCCAGAACTCTGCCAAGTGTCTTGGAGTATTTGAGTTCTCTGCACGGAATGTAGGGCCGAACGTGTAGATCTGGCCAAGAGCCATAGCTCCTAGCTCACCCTCAAGCTGGCCGCTCACTGTAAGTGCAGTCTGTCTGCCAAAGAAGTCATTTGAGAAATCAACCTCACCGTTCTCTGTTTTAGGGATATTGTTCAAATCCATTGTGGTTACCTGGAACATTGCACCGGCACCCTCACAGTCACTTGCTGTGATAAGTGGAGTGTGCAAGTAGCAGAAACCTCTGTCATTGAAATATTTGTGGATGGCAAACGCCATTGCGTGCCTGATTCTCAACACACAACCGAAAGTGTTTGTACGAGGTCTCAAGTGAGCAATCTCACGTAGGAACTCCATGCTGTGTCCTTTCTTCTGAAGAGGATAGGTCTCAACATCTGCTGTACCATAAACCTCAATCTCCTTTGCCTGAATCTCAACGCTCTGGCCTTTACCCATAGACTCTACAAGATCACCTTTAACAGCAATACAAGCACCTGTAGTAATGTTCTTCAACTGCTCCTCCGGGAACAATGCAGCATCACATACAACCTGGATATTATTTACAGTAGAACCGTCATTCAAAGCAATGAAGGCTACGTTCTTGTTTCCTCTCTTGGTTCTTACCCAACCTTTTGCCAACACCTCAACACCTGGAGTCTGGCTGAGCAACTGGGCAATTCTCATTTTTTTAATCTCACTCATCTTATATGAAATTTTCTTAATCAACGGAAAGGCGCAAATTTAAGAATTATTTTACATACTTCTTCAATGCATTAGCCCAAATCTCATATGCAGTCTTGTTAATATGCAGACCATCTTTTGTAAACTGGCCGTCCATATGCAAAGAACCCGGTGCCTTAAAGTAATCATAAAGGTAGATGAACTTCACATTATACTTGCGAGCCATCTTCTTCAACCCTTTATTCACCGCACGGATAGTATGGGTCTTGTCAACCTTGTTCATGGTCTTGTATATGCACTTTTCAAAGTTGTATGGAAGCAAAGACTGTATATAAAGCTTGGTTTTAGGGCACTCTGTCCTGATAGTCTTCACAACCTTTTCAATATCTGTAAGGACACTGTCTGCAGTAATCTGGTGGCTGATATCATTCACACCCACAAGAAGGAAAATCTTATGGGGATTGCCCGGAAGAATCTGGTTAAGACGGTCATAAATGCCCGGAGCATCATCCCCTACAATACCTCTGTTCACCACAGATATCCCTGTAGGGAGCCAATCCTTGAACAAAGTGGTCCAATCTCCACCTTCAGTAAGGCTGTCACCCAACATTACAATATCATTTGAATTTACAGGACGCTCCTTCTCAAACTGTGCAGTCCTCTTGTAGTAATGGTCACTGTATTTTTTCTGCGCAAACACACCAGTATACATAACCATACAAGCAAGCATCAATGCAAAAATTCTCTTCATATCTTCAATTTTTTCTTCCCGACAAATTAAAACTTAACCACCTGTGATCCCTTGCTCTCATTCCAGCAACGGTCAACAACTGTAACCACATACTGGCCACCCTCTGCATGGGCAGGGTTCATTGCTGTATCAAACTCAGCATCAGGCACCAGTTTGATCAGGCACTCCTTGTTCGCCTTGTCTGCCTTAACACCTGCAGGGAAATAGTATACTGCATAGAACAACGCCTTCTGCATAGGATCTGCAGCATCCTGGGCATTCTGCTTCCAGGTAATCTTGCCCTCTGCAGATCCAATTGCCTCAACACCTTTAGGGGCCTTGCTGTCCAACCAATGATAAGCAGGGATCAAAGCAGGAACCTTCTGGTAGTTAGTCCTCAAATTGTACTGCAAGTTTGCCGAGTTCCTTACAAGACTCCATGCAGGCCACCACACATTACCGTGTACATTAGGAAGATCCCTTACAAGTTTCATCTTGGCTGCAGTCTGGTCTATCTCAGGATTGTTCACATCAGGCTTGCTGAATGAACCAACGCTCTGGCCAATGTAAAGATGACCTCTCTTCCAGGTGTCGTTCCACCAGTTGATAAGGATCTCATAACATGCCCTCTTATGGCCAATCTCCCAATAAAGTTGAGGCACTACATAATCAATGATGCCAATCTCTGCCCAATGTGGAACATCCGCATAAAGCTCATCATAGTTTGAAAGGCCGTTGGTGTTGCTGCCCGATCCGTCGGGAGTATCCTTCTTGTTCCTGTGGATTCCAAATGGGCTGATACCAAATCTTACCCAAGGTTTGACCTCCTTGATTGTATCATTCAACTGTTTGATAAGCAACTCAACATTCTCCCTTCTCCAGTCTCCCAACACTCTCTGGTACTCTGTAGAATCTGCCACATCAATACCCTGTGCAGTTGTATATCTCTCAAATGCCAATGAATCGTTGAACTCAACTCCTGCAATAGGATATGGGTAGAAATAGTCGTCAAAATGGACTGCCTCAATATCATAGCGGGTTACGATATCTGCAATTGCCTTGGTTGTAAAATCCCTTGAAAGCGGCTCGGCAGGGTTGAAATACAACTGCTTGCCGTGCTTTACAAAAATCTCGGGATGCTGGAAATAAAGATGCTCTGCACATAGAGAATCCTCCTCAAGCAAAGTAACCCTGTACGGATTGCACCATGCATGGAACTCCATACCCCTCTTGTGGCTCTCCT
>CALCHD010000208.1 GCA_937901105.1 uncultured Bacteroidales bacterium
TATAAAGGGAAATTCCATTGCAGACATAGAGTGGAAAATAGACACAGGCACAAAGGTTAACTGGGGCAACACAAAATACTCAGCAGAGGTACTTTCCAACGGTTCAAAGTCTCCTGTAAAGATAGAGATTGAGGCAATGATAGTTGACAATTTCTCAAGCCTTACAAAGGAAGAGAAGAACAGGGCTTCAATGGTACTGGCAGAGAAGAGCTCATACAACTTTGGAACAGTAAAGAAAGGTTCAACTGCAACAGCATCGTTCAACCTCCGCAACACTGGGCACTCTCCGCTGAAAATACACAAGGTTGAGCACCCTGCAGAACTCACTGTAACTGTACCGTCTGTTATCCAGGCAGGAGAAAAGTTCACTTTGGAGGCAAAGGTGAATTCTCCAATAAAAAAAGACGAAGTAATTTACACTATAACACTTATAACCAACTCACCCAACAGGCCACTTGTAAACCTGTTCATAGTTGGAAACACAAACTGATAATTTAATCCCGACAGAAAAACTTTAAGGATATGAGCGCAACAACAGGAGAATGGCCTCCAAAAAGCCACGAGAATCCAGACACAGCATTGGTAGTGAATGAGGGTGTGGAGCAGCCCCCTATCATCAACCCATACATAAAGAACTTCTTCAAGAAGAAACCTGCACTCCTTTCTGTAGAGGAGTACATGGCCGGCATCACATCAGGCAACACCACAATCTTGAGCCAGGCAATCACGTTGGTTGAGAGCAACCTCCCTGCACACAGGGACGTTGCCCAGAAGATCATTGCAGCATGCCAGGAGCACACCGTAAAAAGCGGAATCAAGACAATGCGTATTGGCATCACAGGTGTTCCGGGTGCAGGTAAAAGTACATTCATTGAGGCATTCGGAAGCTTCATCACTTCAAAAGGGCACAAGCTTGCCGTACTGGCCATTGACCCCAGCAGTGAGAAGAGCAAGGGAAGTATCCTTGGTGACAAGACCCGTATGGAGACCCTATGCAACGATCCCAACGCATTCATCCGCCCAAGCCCGAGCGCAGGCTCCCTTGGCGGTGTAGCCAGAAAGACACGCGAGACCGTAATCCTCTGTGAGGCTGCAGGCTATGATGTAATCTTCATTGAGACTGTAGGTGTAGGCCAGTCCGAGACTGCCGTACACTCCATGAGCGACTTCTTCCTTCTTCTTATGTTGAGCGGTGCCGGCGACGACCTTCAGGGCATCAAGAGAGGAATTATGGAGATGAGCGACATGATTGCCATTACCAAAGCAGACGGCAACAACGTGGAGAAGGCATCAATGGCTCGTGCACTTTATGCAAATGCACTCCACCTGTTCCCTCCTACTGAATCCACTTGGGTACCTACAGCACTTACCTCATCATCTGTAACCAAAGAGGGTCTTCCGGAGATTCTTGCGAAGATTGAAGAGTATTTTGAACTGGTAAAGGGGAACGGCTACTACGACCGCAAGCGCCGCGAGCAGGCAAGATACTGGATGTATGAGAGCATCAACGAGTCTCTCAAGAACAGCTTCTACGAGAACCCTACTATTGAAAAACTGATGACAGACTACGAGGCTGCAGTCCTTGAAGGCAAACTTGAATCCTTCATTGCTGCAGGCGAATTGTTGGAGAGATACAGAAACCTTGAAAAATAATGAGCTGGCATTTGGCATTTGACGTCCTCAAGAACAGCATCCTCATTACAGGCCTTGTACTGATAATGATGCTGATGATTGAGTATTTCAACATACACTCGCATGGCAAGTGGTTTGCAAGAATCAAGGACTCAAAGATCAAGCAGATCTTCCTGGGCTCCCTGCTTGGACTTGTACCCGGATGCATAGGAGGATTTGCCACAGTTTCTCTGTACACTCACAGGCTGTTGAGCCTTGGAGCACTTGTGGCAATGATGATAAGCTCGTCTGGAGATGAGGCATTTGTCATTATGGCAATGATTCCCAAAGAGGGGCTTATCCTGTTTGGAATCCTTTTTGCCATAGCTGTAGCTGTGGGAATATTTGTAGACTATGTGCTCTATAAAAAGCCCCAGCAAGGACTCTGTCCGGAAGATTTTGAGATACATGCATCCCCGGATGCTGATGACCGCAAGATCCCGTCAATATTCAGGCTGGAATCATATAAGGCCATGCTCAAGCCGTCAAAAGAGAGGATTGTGATTATGGCAGGAATAGCATGCTTCATTGCAGCCGTAATTATGGGTATACTCACCTGCGGCCACGACCACAGCCATACCGCAGAGGCAGCACATGAGTGCACAGCATACGTATGTGAACATGGCCATACACATATAATTGAAGGTAACAGCCACAGTCATCACGGCCATGTGCATTTTCACGATGGCGCGCATTCCGGTGCCTCTCTGGATATCCTGAATGAAAAAAGCATAAATATTGTATTTGCCATAATAAGCATCATCACCCTTTTCTTTACAGCTACAGCAAGTGAGCATTTCATAAAGGACCACTTGTGGAAACATGTATTGAAAAGGCATATGGTATCCATTTTCCTATGGACATTCGGAACGCTAATGATATGCCAGGCTGGTATGCAATACCTTGATGTAGAGCACTGGATAAGCAATAACATGGCAATAGTGATACTGGTGGCAGTACTTGTAGGAATCATTCCTGAATCAGGTCCGCACCTTATTTTTGTAACACTGTTTGCACAGGGAGTACTCCCATTCTATGTGCTCCTGGTAAACTCCATTGTCCAGGACGGGCACAGCGCATTGCCGCTGTTGGCAGAAAGCAAAATGAGCTTTGCCAAAGCAAAGCTCATCAATATAGCAGCAGGCCTTATTATAGGATACGCCTGTCTTATCCTTTTATAAGTTTCATTGCTTCCATAGGGTCCTGTGCACCAAATACTGCACTTCCCGCAACAAGAACATCAGCGCCAGCCTCTTCTAGAGCCCTGGCGTTTTTAGTTGTTACGCCGCCGTCTACCTGGATAAGGCATTTTGCCCCCTTCTCTTCAATCATCTTCTTAAGCCTGCGCACTTTGTCAAGGGCATTCTCAATGAAAGACTGCCCGCCAAAGCCTGGGTTTACAGACATTATAAGGACATAATCAACATCCATAATGATGTCCTCAATTAGTGAGATTGAAGTGTGCGGATTTAGCGCAACTCCAGCCTTCATGCCAAGGGCCTTAATGGCCTGGATTGTTCTGTGAAGATGTGTACATGCCTCATAGTGTACGCTCAGCCACTCAACTCCAAGTTCTGCAAAGTTTGCAAGGTAGCGGTCAGGGTCTACAATCATAAGGTGTGCATCTAGAGGCTTACTGGCCTTCTTTGCCATAGCCTTTACAACAGGAAAACCGCATGAGATATTAGGGACAAATACGCCATCCATAATATCTAGGTGGAACCAGTCTGCCGCTCCGGCATTTACAAGCTCCACATCCTTGTCAAGCTGTCCGAAATCTGCAGACAGCATAGAAGGTGCCAATAGAATACTCATATCTTTTATGTTTTATTATTTCAATGTAACCAGAATCTCCTCAAGCAACATCCTAAACTTGTCCAAAGATGCAAGATCAAGACGCTCGCCAGGGGCATGCACACCCCTTAATGTTGGGCCGAATGAAATCATATCAAGGCCAGGGAACTTGTCAAGGAAAAGTCCGCACTCCAGCCCGGCATGAATTGCCCTTACAACAGGCTCTACTCCAAACAGCTTCTTGTATGCAGCAACCGAAAGCTCAAGAATCTCCGAATTTACATTAGGTTTCCAGCCAGGGTACTCACTCTCGTGGGCAACTGTTGCTCCAGCCATCTCAAAGCAAGCCTCAACCATCTCTGCAGCCCATCTGCGGCAGCTGTTGATAGCACTTCTCTGGCTTGTGCCTATTCTGATGATGCCGCCCTTCTGCATTTTTATGGATGCCAGGTTGGTAGAAGTCTCAACAAGCCCCTTTACATCATTGCTCATTGCAAGCACTCCATGAGGTGCACTGTACAGTGCATATATCAAAGAGGCCGCTGTATTCTTGTCAATAGCTTTTGCAGGTGTTCCAAAGTATGTGCCGTCTGCCATATCATGGATTCCAACCTCTCTGGCAATTCCGTCAACGGCAGGATCAGATGACTTGTACTCCTCTTTAACCTCTGAAATCACCTCTTTAAAGATCTTGAGGATTGATTTCTCCGCCTTCTTTGCAAAACCGATCACTGCATATGCCTCACGTGCAATGGCATTCCTCTTGTTGCCGCCATCAATCTCATAAAGCTCAATGTCATGTTTTGCAAGAGCCCTGTAAAGGAATCTGGCAAGTACCTTGTTGGCATTAGCACGGTTTTTGTCTATGTCGTCTCCGCTGTGTCCTCCCTGTGCACCAAAGATCTTGAACTCACATTTTACAAACTCTTTGGTAGCAGGATATGTTGTATACTTGAATTTGGCCGTAGTGTCTATTCCACCTGCACAGCCTATGAAAAGCTCTCCCTCATCCTCTGAATCAAGGTTGATAAGAGTCTTGCCTGTAATGAATCCTGGCTGAAGTGCCATTGCACCGTCAAGTCCTGTCTCCTCACTTACAGTAAACAATGCCTCTATGCGTCCGCATTTGAGGTCCGGATCTGTAAGGGCAACAAGCTGCGCCGCTATTCCAATACCGCAGTCTGCTCCCAGTGTGGTATCTTTGGCAATAAGCCATCCGTTCTCCTCTACTGCAATGATAGGATCTTTGGTAAAATCATGCTCAACGCCTGCGTTCTTCTCACAAACCATATCAGAATGGCTCTGAAGGACTACAGTAGGGACATTCTCCTTGCCAGGAGCTGCCTCCCTTATAATAAGCACGTTGCCGGCCTCATCAGTCCTGCACTCCAATGAATGCTCCTTTGCAAAATTCTGCAAATAGGCTATAATCTGCTCCTCGTGACCGCTCTCACGGGGTATTGTCAATATCTCTTTGAATGAATCTAGAATCTGCTGTGTCTTCATAAAAAAAATGCATTAAACTTTATTCAAATTTAATACATTTTTTCTATTGTTCAGCTTTTAAAAGCTTTTCTATGTTTGAAACGTGCTGCTTGAAGTTCCTGTCTGTCTCTATAAGGTCACTTACCGTGTTGCAGGCATGGAGCACCGTTGCGTGATCCTTGCCTCCTATCTCCGCGCCAATGGCTGAAAGTGAGGTCTTTGTAAAGTTCCTTCCAAGATACATGGCAATCTGCCTTGCCTGCACAATCTCCCTCTTTCTGGTTTTGGAAAGGAGCATATCCCTTGTAACGTTGAAGTACTCGCAAACAACAGTCTGGATCCTTCCTAGAGATATCTCCTGCGATACAGGACTTACAATCTTCTCTGTAAGCCTCTGGGCAAGCTCTAGCGTAATGGTATCACGGTTGAATGTGGCGTGCGCCATAAGCGACACTAGCGTTCCTTCAATCTCCCTCACACTGCCAACAACTTTTGAAGCAAGGAATTCAAGCACCTCTTCCGGCAATTGGATTCCGTCTCTCATGCTCTTTGCCTTAAGAATCTCAAGGCGAGTCTGGCAAGAAGGGGCTGTAAGTTCCACTGAAAGGCCCCATTTGAATCTCGAAAGAAGCCTCTGCTCCATTCCCATCAGCTCTACCGGAGCCTTGTCTGAAGTAAGGATCAGCTGTTTTCCGCTCTGCTGGAGATGGTTGAAGATATGGAAGAAGGCATTCTGTGTACCCTGCTTCTCTGCAAACTCCTGTACATCATCGAGAATAAGCACATCAATCAGCTGATAGAAGTTTAGGAAATCTGTAAGCTTGTTCTTCACATTTACAGCATCCATATACTGTGTCATGAATCTGTTTGCTGTAACATAAAGCACAATCTTCTCCGGGAACCTCTTCTTCACCTCCAGTCCTATTGCCTGTGCAAGGTGGGTCTTGCCCAAACCCGACGCACCGTAGATAAACAACGGGTTGAAGGCATTCTTTCCCGGGCTTGCAGAAATTGCAAGGCCGGCTGAACGGCCCAATTTGTTGCACTCTCCCTCAATGAAATTGGCAAAGGAGTTGTTAGGATTAAGCTGCGGATCAATATCAAGCTGCTGAAGTCCCGGAAACACAAACGGATTCATTAATGAGACATTCGTGCGGGGAACAGGAACCGGCCTGTTTGCAGGCACCTCTACAGGCTGCGAAGGGACAGTTACAGGAGAATCCTTTACTACCTGTACTTTGTACATAAGTCTGGCATCTTTGCCAAGCTGGCTGCGCAAAGCACCGCTCAAGAACTGGATATAGTGCGCCTCAAGATACTCCCTGAAAAACTCCGACGGCACCTCTATCGTAAACGTGCTGCCAGAAAGGCTGACAGGCTTGATAGGGTGAAACCAGGTTTTGAACTGGGCAGGCTGGATAACCTTTTCAATCATCTGGAGACAGTTATTCCATACCTCGATATGTTGTGGGCCGTTCATCTAGTTTCTTAAATTGTTAATAGGATTTGCTGCTTGTTGATTGCAGTGCAAAAGTGAGGAAAAAATTATTATAAAAAAATTTAAAATCTATTGCATTTTTGAAAAACAGTATAAGTGCCTATAAATCAGCATTAAAATTTTTAACAAATATAACCGCCTGAATATCAAGCGGTTATACCTTAACTATCTGTTAATCTTTACAATAGGAATTATTGTCTGGAAGCGGCTAGAAAACGCTCACCTTAATATACTTTTTAGGCTCCTCCGTAATGCATTTCACAAGCTTATCAACATCATTTACAAGGGTATTTACAGCGTTGTGCAGAGAGTCTGTAGCCAGCAGCTTTCCTATAGATCCGTGCGGATCCTGAAGCTTGTCGCACAAACTTCTCAAGCTTGCAATTGCCTTGTCAAGCTCAGCCTTTGAAAGTGATGACGTGATGGCATTGATATTCTCCAAAGAACCTGTTATCTCACCCGCACTTTCACCAAGGCCTTTTGAAAGTACCTCCAGATTCTTTACAATTTCTACAAGCTCCGGAGAAATGTTGTCCAATGTCCTGCTCAATGAAGCCGCATTGGCCAAAGTTCTGTTCAGATGCTTGAGAGAACTCTGTATCTCTCCCTTTGCAGTTGAATCCAAAAGGGAGTTCACGTTATCAAGCGTCCTGTTCATATTTGCCATAAGCGCTGCAGCCTGCTCCTTCAATGGTTCAAGCTGACCCATAACCGAAGAGATCATATCAGGCTGGATTGCGGCAGCAAGCGTATCTCCACTCTCAAGAATCTGCTGCGAATCGCCAAGATTGATCCTTATAGCCCTTGCCCCCATAATGTCTGCACTATAGACCTCTGCAGTTGAATTTGCAGGAATATTGAACTGTGATTTCACCTTAAGCTCAACCTCAAACTTATTAGTCCTGTCATTATAAATGATATCCTCAACCATACCCACCTTGTACCCCCTCAAATATACCGGTCCGGTAACTGTAAGCCCGTCCACCTGGTCATACACAGCCATATAGGCAGTGCTTCTGTTGAAGATATCCTCGCCACGGAGGAAATTGATTACAGCAAAAGCCGCAATCAGCGTTAGCAGCACAAACAGGCCTATAGCCTGCAGTCTTGATAGTCTGAATTTTTCCATATCGTCATTTAACTATATTATTGTCCTTTATATGCACCACAAAGGCACCAGGGAAGCTCCTCCTTACATCCGGAAGGGCCTTCACGGCATCCTGTCGGGAAGAATAGCTCCCCACATAATATTTGTACAGGCTGCCCGCCTTTATGTATTTGGCATCCTTTCTGCCTTTCAGAAGCACCTTTGCAACAGAGAGAATCTGCACCGCATAAAAATCATTATTCCCGACAGTATTTCCACCTGCAGCACCCGAAGGTTTTTCAGACGGCTTTCCGGCAGGCTTCTCTGCGGGCTTATGCGGTTCAACGGCCACCACCGGTGCAGCAGGAGCAGCAGGAGCCGGAGCTGGTTCCTTTACAGAAGAGCCTGCCTCCACACTCATCTTATATGATTCAAAAGCATTGAAAAGCTTCCTTGCAAACTGGTCCTGACCGTTCTTGCTCACTAGAACAGCACAATCCTTTGGATTGGAGATGAACCCAAGCTCTGTAAGGACCGAAGGCATGGTTGTCTTCCACAACACAAGCAGACCGCCCTGCTTCACACCCCTGTTCACTGTTATAGGTCCCTTTGCAAACTGGCTCTGCACATTTGCCGCATATCTGATGCTCTGCTCCTGGTGCACATTCTGAAGCAGCGAAAATATGATATACGACTCCGGCGAGTTAGGATTAAAGCCCTCATACTTGGTCTGATAGTCCTCCTCAATCACAATCACCGAGTTCTCCGTCATACACACCTGGAAATTGTCATCACTCTTATGGGTTCCCATAACAAATGTCTCTGTACCCCTGGCCTGCGTTGCCTTTGCAGAGTTTACATGAATGGAGATGAACAGGTCTGCCTTATTCCTGTTGGCTATGGCAGCCCTTTCAGACAGTTCCACATACTTGTCAGTACTTCTGGTATAGACAACTTTCACATCCGGGTATTTTGCCTTTATCAGATTGCCAAGCTTCAGGGCTACAGAAAGGGTAATGTTCTTCTCCTTGTACTTTCCGTTTGTACTGACCGCTCCTGGATCCTTGCCGCCATGGCCCGGGTCAATCACCACTGTTTTAATGCGCAACGCATCACTCACCTCATCTCCAAGAAGGGAAACAGGGAGCAGCAACAGCACAAAGGCACATGCAATATTTATGAGATTGCTTTTAAGTGGCATATTAGTTGCAAAAAAAGTGTTATTTTTGCGTTTTGCAAAAGTACAAAAAAATAATCAAACCAAAACGGTTTTCCAAAAAATAAGTATCTTTGCAGTTGAAATATATTTGCTTTATAATATTAAATGTATTTGATATATAGATAATTAAATGTGTTAAATAAAGGAGGTGATTTTGAATAAACTTTATAGATCTCGTACTGATAGAAAAATAGCCGGAGTTTGTGGTGGATTAGGTGAACATTTTAATATTGATCTAACAATAATAAGATTGATATGGGCAGTTAGTGTAATATGCTGTGGATTCGGTATACTGTTATACATATTGGCAGTGCTCATAATTCCTGAAAACAAGATGTAATAATAATAGAACAATAAATAAAAGTAAGTACTAAAGCTAAATTATAGTAATGAAAAAATATTTAGTTATATCATTGGTGTCGGTTCTTTTGAGTAGTTGTTTCTTTGGTAAAAAAACAACATCTTCAGTACCTATGGTGAAAGAACAAGATTTTGCGGTAGAAGAAAATACCGAATATGCTTCGTGGTTAAATAAAGAAGAGGCGGCAGAATTGAATGCTATATTTGCAGCATATCGCAATGATTTTGATTTTACCAACAAGAGGGTGATATTCTTTACCGGTAGTTCGGGAAAACTCAGAAGCAATAAAGAACATTATTTTAGAATGCAGAAGAAGTATGATAATACGTCGTATTATAATCGTGATAATGGGTATTTATATATTTTCGATGAAGATCAACGTGAAGCCGTTGGAGGATACGATGCTGCCATAGTGTTTTGGACCAAAAATCAGTTGTCGACCGAAGAGGTGATGGAACGCATAAAGCAAGAGCCTCCTGTGGAATAATAACGTGTATTTTATCCTCGCTTTGCAAGGTGATAATAAATCAACGATAGTGTGTACAGAAGATGATTTTGGTGCATAGATGTAAGTTTTTGTGACAAAAAATGATGTGCTACTTTGTTGCTAGTGTGGGTGAGTGAGGTCTTGGTGAACACATGATAATATAAGGACTATACATAAAATGGGAAACAAAGGAAATATAATTGTCCGAAGACTAAAGGCGTTAAAGAGAGAGATGGGACACAAACAGCGGTTTGTGATAATGGATTCCGAAACCTTTCGTGAACGTTGGTCGTTTCAGTTGTCGGCAAAAAATTTGTTCGTAGCAGTGGGATTGAGTGTGATAGTGTTGGTGGTGCTTACCACTATACTTATTGCATTTACTTCGCTACGCGAGTATATACCCGGTTATATGCAAACCGACCTTATGGAGCAAGTATACAAAAGCACTGCCACTATCGACTCGTTAGAACAAAAATTACATGAGCAGGACTTAATGCTCGCTAACATCAAAGCATTAATAGTAGGTGAGGAGATAAGTGAAAAAGAACATAAGCGAGATAGCCTTAAGGTGAAACCAGGTGAAGATGTGAGGTCAAAATCGGACTCTCTATTGAGAAGAGAAATAGAAACTCAAGACAAGTATCAAGTGAAGTCGAATACTTTGTATGCCGATAACAAAGCATATAGCACAGACTATTCGATAGATGGTAATCATGTGTATGTAAACATCACTGACAATAGAGTGGCAAGCGATTATTTGTTTTATACACCATTGAAAGGCAAAGTTATTTCGCAATTCGATTCACGCAAACGTCATTATGGTATCGATATAGCAGGTAGTGAAAATGCTGTTGTCAAGTCAGTGTACAATGGCACTGTGTTGTTTTCTGATTATACTTTAAAGACGGGTTATATTATTGCTATCCAACATCCAAACAATATGATTTCGATATATAAGCACAATAGTGCATTACTAAAGCATATTGGTGATGTTGTTAGAGCCGGAGAGCCTATTGCTTTTATAGGAAATACTGGTGAACTTACCAGTGGACCGCATTTGCATTTGGAACTTTGGTTCAACGGAAAGGCTATAAATCCTGTCGAATACATCAGTTTTTAAATAAAAGGAAGTAAGAGGTAGATAAAATGAAAAAGCATATAGCAATATTAGGGTCGACGGGTTCTATAGGAGTGCAAGCCCTCAATGTAGTGCGTAATCACTCCGATTTGTTCGAAGTAGATGTGTTGACGGCTCATTCCAATTACGAAAAACTTATACAGCAAGCCATAGAGTTTAAACCCAATACTGTTGTTATCACGAATAAAAATTACTACAGCAAGGTTCAAGATGCTCTTTATAGCTACGATATAAAGGTGTTTGCCGGTGAAAAGTCTATGGTAGACGTAATGGAGATGTCGGATATAGATATGGTGCTTACTGCCGTGGTAGGCTTTGCCGGGTTGCGTCCCACGCTTAGAGCTATAGAGTATGGCAAAACGATAGCTTTAGCCAATAAAGAAACCATGGTGGTGGCAGGTAAATTGGTAACCGATTTGGCAGCTCAAAAGAATGTCCCTATATTGCCGGTAGACTCGGAACATTCTGCTATATTTCAGTCGTTGATAGGCGAGACTTTTAATCCTATCGAAAGGATATTTCTTACAGCTTCGGGTGGTCCTTTTTTGGGCAAAACAGCCAACGATTTGCAGGCAGTAACTCTAAACGATGCTTTGAAACATCCCAATTGGGTAATGGGTAAAAAGGTAACTATTGACTCTGCTACATTGATGAACAAAGGTTTGGAGGTGATAGAAGCAAAATGGTTATTTAATGTGGAACCAGAACAGATTGAGGTGGTGGTTCACCCACAATCGATAGTCCATTCGTTGGTAGAGTTCAAAGATGGCTCTATCAAGGCTCAGTTGGGTTTGCCTTCGATGGAGTTGCCCATACAATATGCCTTTTCATATCCTATGAGATTGTCGTCAGCTTTGCCCAAGTTTGAGTTTGTCAACTATCCTCAGTTTTCGTTTTTGCAACCAGATCGTAAAAGCCCGCAATGATGAGCAGAATGGTTCCGCCGAGCACAGAGGTCGGAATTAATGATTTTTCCAAAAATTTGATGTTTCTTTTCAGCATA
>CALCHD010000209.1 GCA_937901105.1 uncultured Bacteroidales bacterium
GGGAATTGGCGTTGTACTCCGGCTCCAGAACGTAGATGGTCTGGTGCTGGTTGATGGTGCGGAAGCCGGTCTTGGTCAGTTCCTCGGCGACACAGGCACCCAGGACAGCGGTGCCGTCCAGGCAGAGGATGGTATCCACGGGGGTATCATTGATGAAATGGGAAACCAGCTCATGGGCCGTATCCTTCGCTTCGCTCATACGGGTCTTCTGGAAGGTAATATCAATATAATAATTGATATGGGAGTGATTGGTGGCGAAATGGCCTCTTGCAAGGCGAAGCGGCACCTTACCCCGGCGGACGGGAAGCTGAGTCAGTTCGATCATGGTTGTTACCTCTTTCTATTTTGCGTATAACGCCTTCAGTTTTTCTTCCAGTTCGCGGGTGATTCTGAGGTGGCGGACGAATTTGTTGACGCCGTCTTCGTTGAAGTCTTCGTATTTGATTTTTTTGCCGAAGGCTTCAAGGTGGTGTGTGAAGGTTTTCCATACATGGAGGGTGGCATAGGCCCATTGGCAGGCTATGCTTTGTTCCTGGATGAAGGCATTGAGGTCGTCAAGTTCCGTCCTTTTGGTTGGGGCTGATCTGCCTCTTCTTGTGTGTTGCCCAAGGCAATTTTGAGTTCTGCTTTGAGTTCTTCGGCTGAGGGTCTTCTCTCCAGTTCTAATTCGTATTGGGCAAAGTGGTTTTCGATTTTACGGATGGTGGAGTTGATCTCAGGTCCGGTAATGCCTTTGCTGTTGGTGTATTTCTTGCTGCGGATGGTGCCGTTGTTCCACACTTCCGATGAGACACTGATTCCAATAGATGTTGCCAGCTTCTGATTCTTTATACTGAATGAAGCTCTGATTGGGTACTCTCCCTGCTTGTTTGCCCTCGCATCCAAGTAAAATTTGACTGCCATAATTTATACCTCCATTTTTAAATTTACGCAGAATTTTTGAGAAAAACAAATATATCGGGCTGAACTCTGTTATACTTAATATATTATGTATTAGGTGGTTAGTTTACTCTTTCGGACTCTGCGAAATTCTAAAAATAGTCCGCCCATCTCCACTGGATAAAAAGCCGGCCCATAAGGGCTGGCTTTTTTTATCCAGTGGAGATAAGCATCACCCCCTGCACCCCCTCAAGGGGGATTTGCGGTGCCCCGTGGGCACCGGTTGCCTCCGGCAACTTATTAAGGGCTCCGCGGGCCGCCTGATGGCGGCTTGGTTTACTGGCTCCTGTCAGACTAGCCGCTCCTGCCCTTGCCGTATTTGCTACGCAAATACACGGGCCCAATAAGAATGGAAAAGAATGTAACCTGACTGCATATAGATATGCTGCCACAGCACAATATTGTTGAGAAAGTATATCTGTTTTAATAAAGATTAAAACATAATCTTAAAATGAGTCAGTTTGTCGGTGCCGGTGTGGAGTTGATAGGTACACTTGTGTTTGGTAAGGATTTCACGTATTAAAGTGAGTCCAAGACCCTGACCTTGGGGTTTTGTGGTAAAGAATGGGGTAAAAAGCTGTTGAGCGGCATCTATAGGAATGCCGCAGCCGTTATCTGAAACGTCAACAGATACTGTACCGCAATTTACAGATGTGGTAATGACAATTTTGCCATCTTCACCAGTTATACTTTCAACGGAATTCTTTATGATATTTACCAGCACCTGCTCAAACAAGGCAGCATCCAGCATCACAAAAGGGTTTTCCTTGCACATATCCAGTTCCAGTGAAATGCCTTTTTCTGTACACAAGCTTTCCAGGAACCGTTTGCACGCAACTATACAGGCATTAAGGTCTTCTTTGTGCAATTGGGGTTCCGGAATTCTGGCCACCTCTGCAAAACGCCCCACAAAACTGTTCATCCTCTGGCACCTCTCAATAGAAGCAACCAATGTTGTCTGAGCATCCTCCATATCGGGAATATCTGCAATACTCTCCTGCAAAACATTTAATGAGGTGATAAGCCCGGCAGTTGTATTGTTAACTTCGTGAGCCATCATCCTAATCACCTTTCCGTAAGCCTTCTGCTCTGCCTCCATAAGTTCTGCAGCAATATTTTCAATGAGCACAAACGGCCTTGTAAAGCCCCTGTCCATAAAACTTAACTTGGAGCACCGGTAAACAGCAAAATTGGAAACCTTAACAATAGTCTGTTCCCCCAGTGGAATCTTTTCAATCTCCCTGGCAAGAATAGAATCCAGTTCCACAATTTTTTTCCCGACAATTTCCTGCAATCCCAGAAATTCCGCAGCAACCCCATTAGCAAGGGATATACGCTCATCAAAATCCAGTATAACCACACCCATTGGGGAGTTCTCAATAAGACGGTTAAGCAGATAATCTTGCTCTTTGAGTTTGAGTTTCTCCTCCTTAAGCTGACTCATCATTCTGTTGAAAAGGAAGATGATTTTATCTGCATCGCTCTGCCCAACCGGTAACAGACGGCTCCCAAAATCCTGCTCTTTTATAAGATCTACTCCCCTTATAATTATATTCATAGCCTTAACCTTTCTGATATACAGAAAAACCAGGCATATGCAAAACAGTGCAAGAACAGTAATTATTATAAGGGCTATACTCATAAGGTCAGCGTTTTATATTGTATTTCTCCATACGCCTGTACAGGGCAGCCCTGCTAATTTTCAGAGCCTCAGCAACCTGTGAGATATTATTGTTGAATTTGTTCAGATGCTCAATTATTGAAGCTTTCTCCAGCTCATCCAATGAAAGTCCCTGCAACTGTACACTGCCAATGCCAGCGGCAGTTTCTGGTTGGACCTTAATATCATCTGCTGTCAGCATATCTTTACCGCTCATAAGCACACACCTCTCCACAAGGTTTTTCAGTTCCCTTATATTTCCCGGATATGGCAAAGTTACAAGATAATCAAGTGCATCCTTGGTAAAACCAACTTTTCCAAGGGAGTTGGCCCTGCATATTTCATCTGCAAAATGTTGTGCAAGCAGGGGAATATCTTCCACCCTTTCACGCAAAGCCGGAAGATGTATTGTAATCAGATTTATCCTGTACAGCAAATCTTCCCTAAATAGTTTCTCCTGCACCATTTTTTTCAAATCTGCATTGGTGGCACTTATTACCCTTACATTCACTTTCCTTGGTTTGCTCTCCCCCAACGGCTCAAATGTCTGTTCCTGCAACACCCTTAGCAGCTTTACCTGACAGCTCAAATCCAGGTCTCCAATTTCATCCAGGAAGATTGTACCGGTATCAGCCATTGAAAAGCGTCCCTCCCTATCTGTAAAAGCATCTGTGAAGGCACCTTTCTTGTGTCCGAACATCTCGCTTTCAAACAGTGATTGGGATATGCCTCCAAGATTCACCTTTACAAAAGGGTTTGCAGAGCGGGGGCTGTTGCGGTGCAGGGCCTCAGCAATCAGTTCCTTTCCTGTACCGCTCTCTCCGGTAATGAGTACAGATGCATTTGTCCTGGCAATTCTCTTTACGGTTTCAAGCACTTCTGTAAGGGCTTTGCTTTTTCCAATGATGTGGCTTCTCTCAAAATCATCGGGAAGAGGAGAGTTTTCCCCTTTATTCCCCTGAAGTTGCAGGATGGTCTCTATCCTTTGCAGCAGCACCAGATTATCCCAAGGTTTGGTAATGAAATCCACTGCTCCCTGTTTCATCCCCTCTACAGCAAGGTTTATGGTCCCCCAGGCTGTAATGAAGATGACAGGCACATTTGGCTGGAATATCTTCACTTTCTTTAACAATTCAAGCCCCTCCTCACCTTTAGTTGAAAAAGAGAAGTTCATATCCATAAGAATAAGTTCAGGTGCTGTATTACGCACAATTTCCAGAGCCTCCGCAGGCCCTGGAACAGCAACTACCTCATACCCTTTTCTTTTTAACAACAGTTTGAGTGATGCCCTTATTGCACTATCATCATCAATTACCAGTATCATAACAGAACAAAATTACATAAAATCATCCAAGTCTAAATAAATCTCTTTTTCATTCTCATAATCCCATAATGTAAGACTCCTTATCTGATAATAGTAGTACCAGTAGTAGAACAATTCATTTATATAATTCTGCTTGGCATAATCCTTCTTGCTTTGGGAATCATTCAAATCAAGAGTAGAAATGCGCCCAATAAGAAATGTCTCCACGTTTGTATCATACCTTTTTTGGGCAATACGGTTTGCAGCTTCTGCATTCTCCATTTGGGCCTTCTGATTGTTGAACTGCTCCACCAGTATAAATATATTCTGGTTAAAGTTCATGGTCTCCTGTTTTATCCTGCTCTCCACAACCTCATAATTGCTTTGGGCCATCTTAACCTTCCCACGCCTCTTTCCCCAATCCAGAATTGGAATTTTCAATCCAACTTGAACTACCTGGTTATTCTTAAGATTTGAATATGCCTGCTCCAGCAACTGGTCAGTTCCGGTATATCCCACTTGCGCAAACAGTGTTATACTGCGTAAATTTCCCTTTGTGGCTGCTACATTATACTCAGCCTCCAAACGTCTGCGCATAATGTTTTTTGAAAAATAATTGTTATCCAATGCCTTTTGAAGCACATCCTCGTATTCCAACACTCCACATACCACATTCTCAGGTATAACAGCCTCAATTATTGTCTCCTCATCCAAGCCCAGAAAAGCTCGCAACTTGAACATTGCACTCTTGTGCTGGCTTTCGTTGTCTGTAAATTCAGCTTTTGAATCCAGCACATTCAGTTCCATCTGCAGCAGGTCATTCTCACTTATCTGCCCCATCTGCCTTTTGGCTTTGGCCACCTCATAAAGTTTCTGGGCATTATTGAGATTTTGGGTGGCAATCTCCACATTCTCCTGCGCCAGCAACAAATTGAAATAATAATTTATGGCAAGCATTGTCACCTCCTCCATCTGGCTGAGAAATTTCGCCTGTGCCTCACGATACTTCACCGGCTCAATCTTCTTCTCCCATTTCATAGAGTTTACCCCAAAAATGGGCTGGTTCCAGGTAATTGCAAAAGGGATTGTCATAAACCTGCCCCCCTTGTCTGAATCCAACTGCCTCAGATAATCCAAAGAGGTATTCAGCGAAATTGAACCTCCGGTAAACGGAATATTCTGGTTGATTGAAATCTCCCCGTTCATCCCCAGGTAGTTGTTCCTTACATATGTATAACTGCCATCAGCCTGTTGGTAAGTGGTATAGTTCTGGTTATAACTTGGCAATGATGCAGAAAAATTCACCTCGGGGAGCATATCAGCCTTAAAGGTATGGTATTCCCAATATGCAGCCCTCAACTCATTAATTGCCACTGCAGCATCCACACTCTGCACCTTTGCAAGCTCTATGGCTTCACTCAACGTAACGGTACGGGGCGTGCCATAAAGCTGCAAAGCACAAAGCATTGCCACTAAAACTGTTATGTAATTTACAGTTCTCATTTACTCAACCTGTCTGCCGTCAAAGAACCTGATAATCCTGTCTGTCTGCTTGGCCTGCGCCTCATTATGGGTAACCATAACAATAGTGCGCCCATCCTCCTTGTTCAACTTATGCAGCAGATCCATAACCTCTGCACCCATTTTTGAATCAAGGTTACCTGTAGGTTCATCGGCAAGAAGAATCTCAGGATTCCCCACAACTGCCCTGGCAATTGCCACCCTCTGGCATTGTCCTCCCGACAGTTGTGAAGGGAAATGGTACATCCTGTGGCTCAACCCCACCTTCTCCAGAATCTCCTTGGCCAGGCGGGTCCTCTCTTTTGCCGGCATATCCCTGTAAAGCAGAGGAAGCTCCACATTATCAAGCACATTCAGCGAACCAATCAGATGAAAACTCTGGAACACAAACCCAAGATTCCTGTTCCTGAAGGCAGAAAGTTCTTTATCCTTCATCTCCTGCACATCTTCTCCGTTGATGACAATGCTGCCTTCTGTAGGAGCATCCAGCAGACCTATGATATTCAGCAATGTGGATTTTCCGCATCCCGACGGTCCCATAATGCTCACAAATTCCCCTTTCTGCACCTCAATATTCACATTCTCCAGTGCCTGGGTTTCAATCTCATCTGTTCTGTAAACTTTGTTTATATTTTTCAATGTTATAAGTGCCATATCTGTAATTTTTAGTTTTGTTTGTAAATGAATTGACTGTCGGGAAGAAACTATTCATCCCTCAATGCCTCTGAAGGCTGCAAGTTTGAGTACTTGTGCGCTGTAATGTATGTTCCTATAAATGCAGTTGCCATCAGGATTGCATATGTGATCAGTGATACAATTGCAAAGTGTGGAAGGAATCTCTCGTGTATGTATGGTGATGAATTAGCTACGAAGCATTTAAAGGAGTTTGTACCCATATCAAATTCATTGTTCAATACTATAATTGCAGCAAGGGGAATGAGTGCAATTATATATGCAACCGTTACAAGAGCTCCAGACTCTATGAAGAATTTTTTAATTATTCCTGCTTTTGTACTGCCCATTGCCCGCAATAATCCTATTTGGGAGCGCTGCTTATTGCATTTTATCCAGAATGTTCCGGTTATACCAAAAAATGCACAGCAAATGAAGAACATACTCAAGATATACCTCAATTTCTTTTGTGAGTCCACACCTCTCACTTTGCTTCCAATTTCATAGAGTGAATCCATTGACTCAAATTGTCCTACTGAGAAAGCCCCGGATTTTAAAGTTGGAAGGAAATCAGTTCTGAATTTCTTTTCAAAATCTATAAGATCAACTTCAGGTTTAACTTTTAGGATTATATCATAACCATCCGCTTTGTCATACTCATTCTTCATGAACGGGAATCTTACAATCATAGGAGACAACTTTCCGTACGTTGTTCTTACATCTTTAATGATGCCAGCAACTTTTATAGAGTCGTGTCCGCTCCATAATGATTGCCCAATTGGATTTTCGCCATTTGGGAAAAGGTTTGCAGCGGCGGTTTCTGACAAGTAACAAATTCCTCTAATAGGGAGGCGGGTGTCAATTACTGGTGTCATTCCTGTTTTCACATCTTCAAATCCTATAACATTCATGAAGTTCTGGGCAAAGTTGGCATGTCCCTGATATATTGTAAGCAAAGTATTGTTATTCCATGCCGGAACCTGTTTTGATGTATACGGTACTCTTTGTCCTGCTCCTCCAGGGTACATATTCTGTTTGGCTGCTGAGACATCCTCTATTTGTGGATGTAGTTTCACCATGTCAACTAACCTATAATAATCTTTTGCTTTTGCCTCATCACTCTGTTGTAAGTTTGGATTTAGATTCTGGTAAAGCAAGTCTATTACATATGACCTTTCTGATTTATGCCCCTTTTCAAAGTTGTCAAATCTGTTGAATATAAAAATGGGATCTATGGCTCTCCACAGAAAGAAAGCAATAATTATCAACTCTATCAGTATCCAGCTGTTTTGTTTGCGCTGGTACCACATCTGTTTAAGTACATTTTTTATCATAGTAGTTAATTTTTTGTATTCAACTGCTCCACAATAGTATCACTTAAAGACCATCTTGCTGGCAGAATTGCAGATACTACATTTATTATCAAACATATAATGAATGTTGCCATAAAAATATATGGGTTAAATAACATATCAATATTTAAAGAAGTGTCAAACAGAAAGTTTACACTGCCTCTACTATCAAATACGGTAAATATCCATTCTGTACTTGCCGACACCAAAATATATGTAAGCAGTAATCCAAAGGCGCCTCCAATACAAGTGAGCAGCAGATTCTCCCACAAAACTTGTTTTATGATAGTTCCCTTTGTAGCTCCAAAAGCCAACCTGATTCCCATTTCCGCTCTTCGTTCATCCATTCGGCTGCTTATCATACTGCTTAAATTTATAGCAGGAACTATAAGTACCGATGCTATAAGCAGCAATATTCCCTTCATTATATCCCATATTGGCTTATCTATAGAGCCATTGACAATTTCACTTTTCCAATAAGGTTTAACTGCACCTTCAACCTTAAGCTCATTCCACCTGTTGTTATTGGTACCCCCCTGTTTTGCTTCAGATTTTGCAACGGTGTTGGCTTTATTTATATACTCTTCTATTTCCCCAATAACTTGTTTCTGTTTATTATTTTTAATTGTAAAATAAATTTCACAGTTGCCCAGAGCATTGTTTATAGTAAACGGCAAATCTGTATTTACGTATTTTGTAATTGGAACATATATATCGGAGTAAGAGTTAAGGGTAAGTGCCGATGTCCCTTTTACTACACCAATGATTTGGAACTCATTCTCATCAATCCCCAACTTTACCCATTCACCTGCCACGTTAGTGTTTCCAAACAATTTTTTGGCAAAATCTGAAGATATTATGATACTTTTAGGATTTTTTACCATGTCTGCATCCGAGAATGGAGTTCCATCCAAAAACTCAAAAGTGAAGACTTTCCAAAAATCTGTATTTACAGCAGAGACAGGCACATCTTTTATAAATTGCTTATCTTGAGTTGTAATATTCTGACGTAACATTACCCTGGCTGCTGACGCCTCCACATCATCTATTTTGGATAGTATGCCATTTATAAAACTGTAGTTAGTGCCGTTTGTATGTACTCTAACTATTTTCTCTCTACCTGTTGAGTCTGTCTGATATACAACACTTTGTTGATATTTCAGACAAAGGGTTCTCCCTCTATTGTATTCTGGATAGATAGGAGCAATCTTTACATAATAGATAACAAATATTGTCATAGTAAGAGCTATTGACAATGCTGTCCCTGCAACATATATGGAACTGAACAGCTTGTTCTGCTTTATTATATTCCAGGCTTGTTTAAAATGAGTTTTTATCATATGCGTTAAGTTTTTATTTTATTCTTAATGTTTTCTCTCCCTTAAAAGATGCCATATCTGATACTACAACTTCATCACCTTCTTCCAACCCCTGCATAACTTCTATATAATTGTATCCAGAATCCCCTAATTTAACTTCTCTCAGTTCAAGTTTGTTGTCATTAGTCTTCACATACAATTTATAATCACCATTACCTACATAAAATGACTTATGGCTTATTCTCAATGTATTCTGCATCTCATTCAACAGAATATGGATATTTCCTTTAAGGCCTGAACGCAATCCCATTTCTGCCGGATTATCCAATAATACTGTAAAAGATACCATTCCGTCTTGCGATAGTGGATTGACACTGTTTATCCTTCCACTCTTGGCATCCCCATTGAGATCAATCCTTATTTTGCTGCCTGTCTCTATTTTGTTCAAATACCTGTCTGATATCTCACCTTCAACCATAAATGTACTTAAATCAGAAAGAGTAGCTATATGTGATCCTGCTCCTATCTGAGCGCCAAGCTGACTGTTCACAAAAGTTAGAATCCCTTTGGCTGGGGCCTTTATGGCTGCATCCTCAAGAGTCTTCTTCATTTGCGAAAGGTTCTTTGAAAAAATCTGATACTCCAGTTCCTTAACCTTATAATCGGCCTCTTTAACTTTTTGAGCATTCTCATATTGTTTCTGCAACTGCAGCAGCTCCAGTTTCTCAGTTTCAAAAGCCAACTGTGCCTGACGCACCTTGTCTGTAGTGCCGGAACCAATGCTGTCCAAATACCTCTCATTACGGTATTCCACCTCCAGCCTGCTCAAAGACATCTCCTTAACTTGCAGTTTCATCTCCATATCACTTAGCGCAGTTTCATTATTGGCCTTCAACTGCTCCAGCTGATACCTTTTCATCTTCTCTTCATCCAGCAATTTCATATACTCGGTTTCAGTACTCTGCAAATCAAGCTTTAGAATAGGTGTACCAGCCTCAACCAATATTCCCTGCAGGCAATACACCTCCATAATCCTGCTGCTGATTGGAGAATTTATCACCTGTTCAAACACCGGCACCACCACTCCACTTGCCAAAGCACTAATCTCAATACTTCCTCTATCAACTTTATAAAACTCCAAATACTCAGCCTCTACACTTTTCTGTGAAAATATAATAATTCCCACTAATGCAATGACTATACATCCCACAAACACAGAGTATTTCAGTATCCTTTTCTGCAACGTTCGTTTTTTTACTTCATTACTAATCTCCCTATCCATAATTCTCAATTTATAATTTTATCTCGACGGTTACTTACCATTGTATACCAGAAAAGCAATTATTCTGCCAAGCAGATAAATAGCTGATATAGAGGAAATATACATAAATAATAGTGTTCAAAAATGAACACTATTGTTCGGATTTAGAAATTAAAGGCGTTGCTCAGTTTATGTTGCTCCATTCTCTACGCACTAATGTGCTACGTTCATTGCACAACAACACTCAGCAACCTGTTATATATTTGGTGGAGGGCAAGAGTGTTGTTGCTCCCGTGGTACTCATTTGGAAGAAGACCGACAAAGGCGGTCTCTCCCTTATCACTCGCACCACTCCCACATAACAACACACTTGCCTACAGCACTCCGTAGCAAAATGAATGTAACCTGGCTGCATATAGATACGCTACCACAACACAGCATAACCGAAAAGATTCATCTATTTTAGAATATAAAATGTTCCTCCCGACAAAATTTGTGCAACATTTCACTTATCATTACGTCTCGATAATACAGAGACTAAAAATTTAGTCTATCTTTGTTGCATAGAAAGGAAACTTTCAAATGAAATAGAAAAATAGCGTTTTACTATTGTAATTGCTCTAAGAAACTGCCAATTTCATTCGCAACAATACAATAGGCACAAAACGCCTGCGCTTAGCGTGGGTTGTGCTTATATGTTGCGTGGGTATGGCAGTACCTTTAGAGCGTATAACCACCCACGCTATTTTTGTGTTAAACTCAACAATATAAAGGCTAAATAGCGTTACAATAACTTGAGTTTAACGTAATTTATGTAAAGACATTTTACACCTGTAAAGGAATCTTACAAGTATGTATTGGTTGTATTTATATAACCAATTGAAATACAATTAGATTGCACGTTTGGCATATAGGTTGTACCAGATGGTGATAAACAAGGACTTTACACAAAAAAAGCGCAGAATGAGAAAACTATTTTCAGTGGCAATAATCATTGTAGCCACAATGTTTGCAAACATAGCAATTGCACAGAATATTACCGGAAAAGTTACAGATGAGCAGAACCATCCGTTCCCATACGTGAATGTATTGCTCCAAAGGGCAGATTCATCATACATTGCCGGAACTATAACAGCAGAAGACGGTACATTTACAATCAAATCCAGCCCAGAGGGAAAACTGCTGAACCTTTCATTTGTGGGATATCAAACTATCTGCAAAGAAATTGATGTAGCAGATATGGGTACAATCCAACTTCTTCCCAGCAATCTTCTCCTTGCTGAGGTGGTTGTAAAAGCTGAGCTTCCAAAACCTGAGTATAAAGGGGATGCCCTTGTAACCCCAATTCAGGGTACTGTACTTGAGAAAGCCGGTACTGCCGAGAACCTTTTGGATAAGATTCCAAATGTAACAGCGCAAGATGGTAATGTAGAGGTATTTGGAAGGGGAACACCGGAGATTTACATAAATGGCCGTAAGATGAGAGATGCATCGGAGCTGGAACAACTCTCCTCAGATCAGGTGAAATCTGTAGAGGTAGTTTCCAATCCAGGAGCCAGGTATGATGCCTCTGTAAAGGCTGTTATCCGAATAATTACCAAGAAGGCTGTAGGTGAGGGATTTGGTTTGGACAACAGAGCAGTGATTACTCATCGGGAAAAATATGGATTTTCCTATTATGATCAGTTGGAGCTCAAATACAGGAAGAATGGATTTGACTTGAGTGGAATGTTGCTTGCCGGAAAATACCGCAATGGAAATGACCAGACTTTTGTTACAGATATGTACTTGGACAAGCACTGGCAGCAGGATATGGATCTTACAGATCAGACATCAGATGCCACTAATGTTGAGGCCACACTTACACTCAATTATCAGGTGAATGAGAACCATACATTTGGAGCTCGCTATAATTTTGAACGCTATCCGGAGTCTCATTGGCTTGTAAACCAGTATGCCAACACTTATTGCAATGATGTGCTGCAGGAGAGCCTGTACAGTTATTTGGCGGATAATGAGCCGGAAACATACCACAGAAGCAATCTCTATTATAGTGGAAAGGTTAAGGAGTGGAGTATTGATTTTAATGCAGACGGTTTATGGAGTGATGCCAAGGCTACTCAAATTGCCGATGAGAAAATTTTGGATGGAGCAAATAGTGACCAGGAACGTTCTGTAACAACTGTAGATACCAAGCAGAATGAACTGTACGCAGCCAAACTTGTTCTTTCACGCCCTGTTGCAAAGGGAAATCTTTCATTTGGCGCAGAGTACTCTCACAATAACCGTAATACCACATATTTTAACCCAGAGGGGATTATAGAGAATGACCAGGCACAGATAAAGGAGGGGGCAACCTCGGCATTTGTAGAGTATGCCCGTCAGTTTGGAAATCTGCAAGTGCAGGCCGGATTACGCTATGAGAATATTGGGTTTGACTACTATGATTCAGGGAAATATATGCAGGAGCAGAGCAAAAACTACAACAATGTGTTCCCTTCAATAACTTTCAGCTTCCCGATAAATAAAGTGCAGATAATGTTGGGATATGCAAATGACATAGACCGCCCTTCATACTGGAACCTCAGAAGTAACATCACATATGTGAACCGCTATATGTACGATATGGGAAACCCTTTCCTTATGCCTTCATTGAGTCACAATGTAACTTTGGGAGTATCATACAAATGGGTAAATTTATATATGGGATATTCCCGCATAATGGATGAGATGATTAATGAAACGGTAGCTTATTCAGAAGATGATCCTTCCATCGCATTGCTCACAATGAGCAATGCTCCTGCATACGATAAACTGGCAGCTTCTGTTAATTTTTCCCCAACCATTGGCCTCTGGAGTCCTCAGTTGGGTTTGGCACTGCAGCAACAATGGTATAATGCCAATACTCCGCAGGGAATAGAAAAATTCAATAATCCCGTGGGGAGTATAACCCTAAGGAATAACTTCAAATTGCCTGAAGGTTTTATATTGGATGTGAGTGGGAATTTTACCACAAAAGGACATTCTACCAATGTTTATCTGAATGAGGCAAAATTTGATATGAGTGCTTCGTTATACAAAAGTTTCTTGAAAGAGAGCCTTATCCTGCAATTGAGGGCAAACAATCTCCTTGAATCCAAACAGAATATAACACTGTATAGTGGAAAGAGGGTTATGCAGCAGACTCAGGTATTTCACAGGCAGATTTCCCTTACCCTCCGCTACAAATTCAACACCAGCAAGAGCAAATACAAGGGAACAGGTGCCGGAGAGAGCCAAAAGAACAGGATGTAGGTGCAGTAAATGCAGCTTTTGCACGTTAATTGTAAATGAAGAGAAATTAAACAGACTGACATTATGAAACAATTTACTCAAATCTTATTATTGGCAATAGCCTTCATCTTCACAAGCTGCTTTGAAAAAGAGGCAAAAGACAAGATTGAAGAGGTTACAATGTATGTTTCACACGAAACAGGTATATATTATGGAATGTTGTCCTCACCTGTAGAAGGAATGCTCATAAAAGAAGAAGGATGGCAAGATTGGGAAAGCAGACCGTTTCAGGAGATTAGTGGTTTTGAATATATAAAGGGGCACAAATACACATTGCTGGTAGAGAAAACAACGCTGGTCAATCCTCCAATGGATGCTTCCAGCGTAAAATATAAACTCATTTCTATAGTGGGACAGAGGCCTGTTGCATTTCCACAATTGGCAATTAAAGGGTTGGGCCAGACACAGGCCAATGGATATGAAGCCAATATCTTTGATCCGGTGCATTTCTATCTGGAGGGTGATGAGTTTATGCAAGAAGATCTAAGGGAATTGTGCGACTCCCTTGTATTTGATTTAATGGGCAGAAATGACGGTACCGCAAAAGTGTATTACCAGAAAACTGGAGAAGCAAAATTGATTTCTTCATGGAATCACCGCTTTTACATTCCAATGAATGCCATGTGCAGATTAAGGGGATACAAAAATGGTGAAGTTGTATATACCCACAGCAAACAGATACAATTGCATAACAGTAATGATTTCCTTATGTACAATTGGAATAAAATCACTCAAGATACTCCAGAGAATATCGGATACTTGAATTTTTTGAACCCGAATCTTGAATTGATCAGCACCCATTATATAACCATGAATACCCCTATAGCCAAGATTTCACTTAAGGGTAAACCTGATAATGCGGGGGAATGGTTATATGACTATATCAATAAAATTTATGGTAATGCCACTACGTATGATCAGAATTCCGGCGTAGCTGAAAAATTCAAGGACCTGTTTGTTTCTCCCGATAGCAGGGAAACCCCACAACACATATGGGTAACCGACAAATCGGCAATTGCCCTCATAAACTGGTATGACCCTGAAGTGGAAATATCCAGTGTATACCTAAAGGCGCAGCCTTTGAAAAAATAGTAAAATTTTATAATCAAGTAATCCTGCAGAGAATGAAGTTAAGAATATTATGCGTAATGGCATTTTTGGTCTTTGCGGTTTCGAGTTGTGAAAAGAACAACATCCTGGATATAAAGACAACATATTGTACAGCAACAATAAACGGTGAAGAATATAAAGACGTCACAACAGTAAGGGAAGAATTGGGGAGAAGAGGATATCCTTTTGCTACTAAAGAGAGAATTTTTATAGGCACGAGCAACAATCTTGCGTACATACAGTTTCAGCTATCTGATGCTAATGGCAAAATCTGTTATTACCTGTTTGGAGGTATTCCGTTTGGAAAAGAGGAAAACTTTCCAATTTTGAAAAAAGAGTACCAGATATATTGTCATCCAAGTTTTGATATTTCAGATAAGCCAGCTGAAAAGATTGCTGATGACTATATGGAATTTCAGGCAAAAGAAACTTCCTCAATGTATCCTTCAGGAATACTTGTACTTAAAAAGAATTCTGACATTATAAGCAGTTCTTATGAAATGCCATGTCCTCTATCGGGAATAATGAAATTCACAGAATATAACGATGCCAAAAAGAAATATAGTGGTAATTTTGTATTGCAGAGTAATGATGGTATTGATGGAAACCATTATGAGATTAAAGGAGAGTTAAAATCAACAGTTGTCCAACAGTTTTAACAGATGGAAGATTATATCCTTAAAGAAATAGACAAGATTGGTCAGATGCTTACCTTAATAGCAAAAAAGTTAGGGCTATTTGATAGTCATACTCCAGACTATACTTTGGAAGATGTCAAGCAGGAGTTCAATAATGACAATGTTCCTTTTGACCTTGATGCAGTTCTTCAATTGGATAATCCTGTTGTATACTTAATTGAAGATTTGAAACTATCGGACACTGCTCTGGAAACGCTTATTGAAATTATTTTCTATTCAGATTTATGCGAAGATAGAAAAAATGCTCTGCTTAAAGATGCTCTCACGTATTTGGACGGTAAAGGAAACTTTTCCTTTAGGCTGCACTCTTTGATAAGTTGAGAATATTGAGTAAATACCTGAACTTTTTGCTACGGAACTTGTTAATGTAAGTGAAATAGTTTTTTAAGTTAGGTTAAGTCGTGCAAGCCCCGCAGCTTCTGGATGAGGTTGCGGGGCTTGTTTTTGTAAATTTATTTTGAAATATGAAAAGTATGCTTTACATTTGCCGTTAAGTAAACTTTACATATTCTAATTATGAACAAGACAGGCTTATTGTTTCCGCACAAAATCCAACAGATTGGATGGGTAATTTTTGCAATGGTAATTATTGTTGCAATAGGCGGATGTATTTTCAATTATGGATCCAGCTTTTATGCCCAATTGTCATTTGCTTTATGGACACTTGTATATCTTGCTGCCTTCCTTATAGGCTTCTCAAAAGAAAAGGATGAAGATGAGTTCATAGAGGCCCTCAGATTCAAGTCCCTTAAAACAATGTTATGCGTAGAACTGGCAATTATGGTCCTGTCGGGAATAATGCTGGGTATTCCAGAAGTTGGAATCAATTATTCTAAAAAAATCTATACAGCATTCAGTGTTATAAATTACTTTTGCTGCAGAATTGAATTCGCATTGCCGCTCTATATGCTCATATTTAAGTTAAGTGTATGGAAATACAGGAAGGAGGCCGGATCAGATGAATAACAGAATCAAGGAGGAGAGGAAACTCAGAAAAGTATCCCAACAGGAACTTGCAGAGGCAACAGGAGTTTCCCGACAGACTATCTATGCCATAGAAAAGGATATCTATATTCCTTCAACAGAACTTGCCCTTAAAATGTCAGCATTTTTTGGTAAGACTGTGAATGAACTTTTCTGGTTGTAATTACCATTAAAAATATAATGTTATGAAAAAGCGGTTTTTACTTGCTTTAGCGATAGCTTTGTCCATATCTCTGCCAACCGAAGCACAGATTATTATATCCTCTGAAACTTTCCACAATGTTGAATCTGAAGTTAATATAAGGTTGATAGATTCCATTTCCCAGAAGCCACTACATATGGCTACAATTTATCTACAACCTAAAGGCGATACAACAATAATGTATTTCAATTTATCGGATACAAGCGGTACTGTAGTATTAGATGGTGTTGTAAGAGGCAGATATAAACTTACTGCAGAGTTTCTTGGGTACAGATCATTTGTAAAGGAGTTCTACATAAGTCAGGAAAAGGAGGATCTGGGTATAATCAAAATGGTTGAGGATGCAGTACTTCTTGAGGCTGCAACAGTGTCTGCTGTCGGGAATCAGATTGAGATTTTCAAGGATACAATTGTGTATAATGCTACAATGTTCCGAATTACAGATAATGCAGTATTAGGAGAGTTATTAAAGAAGATGCCCGGATTTGAAGTTTCAAGCAGTGGCACTGTAAAAGTTAATGGACAGAATATCGCCAAAATTACTGTAAACGGCAAAACTTTTTTCTTTGATGATCCTACTATAGCTGTAAAGAACCTTCCTGCCAAAATTGTAGATAAAATACGAATTACAGACTATAAGTCTGATGATGAAAAGAGTACAGGTATTACGAATATTGTAAGCCAAAATAAAGAGATGGATATTTCACTAAAGAAAGAGTATGAAAAAGGATGGTTTGGAAATGCACGCTTTGCAGGTGGAGTACCTTTTGTTAAAAAAGGTAATTGTAATCAACCTATTATTGCCAATAGGGCTGTACTTTACAATGGAAATATGATGTTGTCCGGATACAATGATAATGACCAGATAACAATTATTGGACATGCCAAGAATATTGAAGATATAGGAGTCAATGATTATATTTTAGCTACAGGTGGAGAGATTGGTACAACTGGCAAAGTACGTCCTTCTGAAGGCCTTACAACAAGTCGGCAATTTGGAGCCAATTTGAATTCTTCAAGGATAAAGGGCTTTGATCTCAGCTCTATGGTCAACTATCAGAAATCTATTATTGATATTGATAAAATTCTAGACCGGACAACTATGCAGGAGGGTATACCTTCAGTATATACCAATACAAAATACAGTTCATCCTATGATGAAGACTTCTTAAATATGTCTGTTGAAATTTCCAATAAGGATGTAAAAAAGTGTAGGCTACGCATTGTTCCAAGATTGCATTATCTGAAAGTTACAGAAGAGGCCCATACAGATTCCCATACATCCAATGATTTATCATATGGCAACAAGGCTTATAATCTTCTGAATACAACATCTGCAAGTATGCATACAGAAAGTGATTATTTATTGCACAGGAATGATTTTACTTTTTCATATTATAGCCTGGGAAAAAAGGGGAGAAGTCTTACATTAAGCGGAACTTATTTCATCAAAAGAGAAGATGGTCAAAAAATAGAATTTACTGCAATTGAGTTTGGCAATCAGCATGGAAATGAAATTAACAACCTATACTTTAAAAGTAAAATGAAAGGAGGAGGATATAGAACAAGTGTTATGTACGTGGAACCAGTTGGTGAAAACTGGAAATTTGCTACTAACTTACAAAGTTTCTTGAATAATGAAAATATTACAACTGATGCATATAGGAATAAAGATGATAGCAGTTCTTTTACTGCAGGCTTTTCTTATATGGGGCAATATACAGAATATAATGATTATTACTCTTCTGTGTCAGATTATACATTTTCTCGTAATACAGGACAATTGCTTGCGCAGTATTCTAATAATACAACAGCTATACAATTTGGCGGCTCAGGTGAGGTTGTAAGTAATGTAAATTATAGTAAGACTTATGGATTGTCGCACAGATTTGGGAAGGGTGAATATATCTGGAACTGGTCTCCATTTGTAAGGATTGCCTTTTACAATAGAAAAGATGCATATTGCAGCATAGATTATTCAGGTAGTTCTAATCATTTGAATAACAGTCAGATTATACCTGCGCCAGATATTTCAAATCCTGCTTTTGTGAAATTTGGAAACATTTATTTAGAACCTGAGTTTTCAAATAATTTGAAAGTATCATATTCATTCAACAATAAGAAAAATTTTAGCAATATATTCAGTTCTATACTCTTATCACACGTGAATAACAGTATCGTAAATGCCAACTGGTTTGATGATGAGGGAATACAATATAATATGCCAGTAAATTCGAACAAGAAAGGATTGACAAGCCAAATTACAATAGGAATGTTCAGTATGCCTTTGAATAATGGAAAAAGTCTAAAGCTGGATTTTAATGCCAATATGCGGTTGGCAAAAAATTATAGTTATCAGAAAGTGTTACCAATCAACAATATTGATCTGGTTAATTTCAATTATACTGCATTCATGTCTGAGTATTTTGGGAACTCTTCTGGTAATCTATTCTATAGTGGGAATAGTGGGTTTAAAGAAAGTGGGACTACAACAACATCAATAGCAGTTGCTTCCAGTCTTAAGTATAAAAATAATTTTATGGAAACTAAACTTGGCGGCAAAATAAAATATGGCACAATTGAATATTCTCAGAACAAGAATGCCAATACTAACACTTGGGACTATCAAATTTTAGCAGAAGTATATCTGAGTCCCCCCAATAAATATACATTAATCAATACATTTGATTATAGATGGTATGACGGATATAGTAGCGGGTATGGAAAACCTTGTTTTTTATGGAATTTGGAATTGAACAAAAGTATTAAGGCGATTACTTTTAGTTTGAAGATAAAGGATATTCTTAACCAGACTACTGCATTCAGTCGAGTAACCTCAGCTAATTATATTCAAGATGCATATAGAAGTATAATAGGAAGAAGATTTATGATTGGTATAACATTCAACTTTGGAAAGATGAATGCCGCCAAAAATAATGTTGCTGCCAAAAATATATTAAATATGATAATGTGAAATAACTTTAAAAATTATTAAAAATGAAAAGATTATTATTGAGTGCAACTTTTTTATATCTGACAATAAGTCTTTTTGCTCAAGAAATTAAGATTAGTGTTTATGATGGAGATGATCCGGCATCATATGCAATAATAAAAGTCAACGATAAATATGTAGGAATGGCAGACTCTTTGGGAATTTTTATGTTGTCAAAAGATAAGATTCAAAAAAGAGACACACTATCAGCAGAATATATTACACTCCTTTCAGATAAGGTTTTGTATACAAACAAAACAGATGAATATACTCTGCAGATTCAAGAACTCATCCTTGACGGTGTTAATATTAAAGCTGAGAAATTATACACTTTTGAAGAGTATGAGGAGATACTTGCAGTGCCAGAGAATTACTATAATTGGCAATTGAATTATTATGATTTTGAATATGAACAGTCAATCAAAAATAATTTAACAGATTCTCTATGGTGTGCCAGCGGGACAATGAAATTGGCAGTGCATTATTCATTGGAACCTCCGTACAGAGTATTGAACCATACGTTCTCTGGAGACACTTCAAAAATGGAAAGGTATGTGGCGATGGCTGTCCTTGGAACTAAAACAACTTTACATGGCATGCTTACTAATTGGGCAAAAATTTGGAGAAAAAAGGGAAAACTTATGATTCATAAGATTAGTAATATTGAATCAGACAGGAGTTGCTATGGATTTATAGGTGGTGGACAGGCCGATGACAGGATGATTGTCTACGTAGATAATACAACCAGAAGAATAACTGAAGTAAGATTCTTATCTCTTAAAGAAGGCTTCCTTCATAGTCGTAAAATATTGCTTGAATATAATCCCGAGATAAAGTCTCCTTATCCAAAGGAAGTATTTGTAGAACTTAATAATAGGAAAGGTTTACATATTAACACTCATCTTAAATTAAATGAAATGGGACATATAAGCAAAGGGAAGTCTAAACGGATAATGGTGGAAGAAAATAATAATTAGGCGTTGCTCAGTTTATGTTGCTCCACTCACTACGCACTAAAGTGCTACGTTCATTGCACAACAACACTCAGCAACCTATTATATGTTTGGTGGAGGGCAAGAATGTTGTTGTTCCCGTGGTACTCATTTGGGAGAAGACCGACAAAGGCGGTCTCTCCCTTATCACTCGCACCACTCCCACATAACAACACACTTGCCTACAGTACTCCGTAGCAAAATGAGTGGGTTTAAATTCTCTCACCAGTGGTGAGAGTTTTATGAAACGCCCGGTCAAGTCTTCTGACGGCCTGCTGGCTGAAGTCTTGCCGTGCGTTTATATTTGCATTTTATACTCCAGCAGCCTTAACAAGAAAGAGCAACAGCAGCAAAGAGAGTAATATGGTTACACCTAATAGGTACAACAGCAGCACAAACAGTGATTTGAGGACACTTTTCACCCATCCTGTACCAGAATAAACAGTATGGGATGCAATTATGAAATAAATGAAAAGGAATGCCATATACCCCTTAAACAGCAGTGTTGATGGGATAAAACTTGCAAACGAGAGCAACAGCAGAACCACAAAAAGGGCAATGAACAATGCCGCACAAAAATGTAGCGAGAATACAAAATGTGACATATAGTTCATCTTCTTTTTCCTGTATATCACCTTAAGTATAAAGGCCATAAACGGAATGGTAAGGAGTATAATAAGTGGGAGCCAACTCTTGGAAAGAGAGAAGAACTCATCAAAATAGCTCCTTTTTACAGCATTATCGCTGTTAATCTTGGTATACCGCCTTTCTGTGGTAACTTTATAAAAATAGGCCAATGTTGCTGATTCCAGTTCCCTCTTTATTTCTGCAATTTCTGCAATTTCTGCACTGTCCAAAGATTTTGAAACAGCAGCCATATCAAGCGTTTTAGCAATGGCAGCTATACCGGCATAATCGGCACCTCTATTAAAATCCTTTTTATCAACTCCAGCCTTATCAAACATATATGATGGGACTGTCATATCCCCTTCTAAAACAATTCTGTCCCTCAAAAACACTACAGGCAGAGAAAGTAAAATAGTATCGTGCCCAGTCTGCTCATCATCGTAAGTATAAAATGCATTTGCACTCATATCCTCGCCCATCCTGACCATACCTCTGGCAATGGGAGACTCATTCTCCTCCTCAGATTTCAGAACTATACCCGGCATCTGTTCTTTTTCTTTCTCACTCAATTTCTTTACGCTGTGTTTTCCCGACAGCCTTTTCTCAATTGTGAATATATCGGGATAATCCTCCAGCATATAAGGGTTTCCAATGAAAAATATTGTTGTATCCTTCCCATTAAAATAATTTGGATCCAATTCCAGATTCTCCTGCACATACCCGGGAATGTTGGCGTGTGTAAACTGCTGGTCAACAACCTTCTCCCCCATAAAGATTACAATGGTGAAGAAGATTACCAATATGAACATATTTAATTTGAGCGGGTGCATATATGATGCAATCTTTCCGGCATTGAACTCATTGGTAAGGAATCCAGGACGTCGGAAAAGCTGCCATACAGTAACAGGAATCTTATAGTCAAACTGGTACACATTCTCAAAATACTGCCAGACATATTTCCAGAAAGGCTGGTTGTCATCATACGCAAACTGCCCGCAATTATGGCAATACATCCCCTGCAACTGCTCGCCACAATTCTTGCAATGGGTATATGGAAGCCTGTATTTGCGTCTGAATCTCTTGAGCCTTTTAAGCTCAATCATCCTGTGCACTTTCTCTTTTCTGGCTTTCAGCCTGTCATTCAACTGTCTGTATATTTCCTGTGTCCTTTTCATATCTTACAAAATTACGGAAAATATCTATTCCTTTTGCAATGTATCTGCAGGGTCAAGGGTGGCGGCACGCCAGTACTGAAGGGCAACAATTGCAATGGTAATGGCTTGGATTACAATAAAGGATCCTGCAAAAATCAAGATCGACACACCTGTCCTTTCCGCAAAGTTCTGCTGCCATAGATTTACCGCATACCAGGCAACCGGTACTGCAATTATAAAGGATACTGTCACAAGCGTGAAATATTTACGCAATCCTCCAATAACCAAGCCTGATATCTCTGCTCCATATACTTTCCTCACTGCAATATCCCTTTTGCGGTACTGCACATCAAGCAATACTTGTCCAAATACTCCTATAAGTGAGAGGGCCGCTGCAAGGAGGGTAAATAGTGAAATTATTTTTCCCTGTTTTACTTCAGGTTCATATAGGATACCCAGAATCTCATCGTAATGTTTCACCTCAAACAGATATTCAGAATCCATCTCCTTCAAGACTGAATATATTTTCTCAAGTGCTTCGGTTTTGCTGAATCCGCTGTGAAGTCTGATATATGTATAGTCCAATGCAGCATATCCGTCGGGAAGAACAATATATAAGAGTGGTGCAGACTCATTCCTCATAGAATTTACCCTTACCGGGCCACTCTGGCCTATAATTGTCTCCTCTATTGCCCCGCCCAGGTCCTTCACTTTCTGATTCATTATGGCGTAGTGTTGTGTGCCGTGCGTGTCGGACTCCAGGAAATTTCTTCCGCCAACCACTGGGATTCCCAACACGTCCAAAAAGTTGTATGAACAATAAAGGGTAAAGGTTCTCACATCCTCGCCGCGCAGATTCAGGGTAGTTACTCCATATACATCCTCTCCTCCAACCAGATCAGATGCGTATGCCACATCCTCCACTTCCGGTAGCGAACGTAGTCTTTCTCTCAGCCAATCCTCTTTTTCCAGATAGTGCTTCTGTGAAATCCTGGTTACCAGCACTTGTTCCCTGTCAAAACCCAAATCGTGCTCCATCATAAACTTATTCTGTCTATAGACCTGTGCCACAAATACCAGCAGTGCAAATGAGATTACATACTGCAATACCATCATTATGGTCCTGAATCTTCTTCCCGACAGTGAAAATGCAAAATTCCCTTTCAGAGCAAATGCAGGTGGCAATGAGGTAACATATAAACTTGGATATATCCCCGCAGCAAGGCCTGTGCAAACAGCAATTCCTGCAGAAAGCAATACCAACGGAAGCTGTCCTGCAAATGTAAAATATGATTCAGACAGGCCTTGAGAATACAGCCACTCTGTAACAGGAGCAATAATGCTCAGTGATATTGCAAATGCCGAAAGGCAGAATACTACAGCTTCCACAATCAATCCCCTGCGCAACTGGAACTGGGAACTGCCCAACACTTTCTCTGTATTTATTGTTTTTACCCTTATTGGGGCCAGAGCAGTAAAGAATGTAGAGTAATTTATTCCACCTATAAGCATCACCAGAGCTGAGATACATATCAAGAGCCACATCTGCCCTCTACTGCCGTTACGGTATATGGCGCTCCCTTCATCCTCAAAATAAATATCCTCTATAGGGGTAAGTTCTATATCAGTAAGCCAATCCTTGTTTTCTCCGTAATCAAAATTACTGTTAAAATTATCTTCTACAAGAGTCTTGTTCTCCGGTGAATCCAAAAGAATCCAGCAAGCGAAATTTGCACCGCCATAATTTCCCTGTTGCATTGTACCTATATGCCTGTAGATACAGTTACGCATCTGGGAGTTTGCAGGAAAGTCCCTATATACTACTCCAACTACCATTTCTCTGGCGTTGGCATCGCTGAATCCAAACATCCGGTCATTGGTAATTACTTTTCCGTAAGCAGATTCATCCCCATACAGCCTCTTTGCCAATGATTCCGGTATTGCAATGTTGGAATAGCTCTCAAGATTCTTTGCACTCCCTTCAATAATTTCAGTTCCAAAAATCTCAAAAATTCCAGGATAGCACACATCCCATGCCGATTTAAATGCAAACGGTTCAAGATTATTTCCCCTCTGGGCATAGAAAACCCCCTCCTCAATAAATGGACAACTGATAGTGGCAGTTTGGATATGGGGTGAAGAACCAATAATATCATCTACATATCCTCTTGGCAAGATATTGCGAAACACATCATCATTTCCTATTCCAACCTTATCTACTCTATATATTCTTCCAGATGTAGGGTGCATCTTATCAAAACTCTGCTGGTATCCCACTTGGAGCATCAATGCCATGAATGCTGTAAAAGCAAGTACAAGGCCTGTGAAGTTCATCACCATTGCCAGGGTATATTTCTTAAGGATAGCAAGGAAATTTTTCATAAGTGTAAAGTTACTTTACAATTTTACATAATTTATTTATTCTGAATAGATACGATGACAAAAACGTGCCAAAATAAGTATCATTCTTGTGCTCAGTAAATTACCTTTTTATAGAAGAAAAAATTGTAAAGTTTCCTTACACTTTACAAAATGTGTAAAGTCAGTGATTTTACGTCTTTTCATACCTCCCATGCTGCACATTAACCGATATCCCCTTTGCGCAGAATGACTTTATCTGCTTGTCAGCTGTTCTCTCCGGAACTCCCAGCTCCTTTGCCTTTTGCAGATACTCTACCCTGGAGAAACTTTCTGGCAGCTCTTATATCTATTGATAAATTAAGGATTCTTTTATCCATATAAATATGTGTTAGTTAGTGATTTTAACAAAGTTATTATTTTTTCACTAAAATGTTACTGGAATATTTTTTATAAATTTGTGCATAGGAAATTTTACGACAAATGGGTATAGATAATCTGATAAGCGAGTGTACAGCATATGATTTTAAATTGATGCTGGAGGAAAAGAAACCTAAAAGCTGGATAAAAAGCGTAAGTGCGTTTGCCAATGGTTTGGGTGGTTCTCTTTTCTTTGGTATAAATGATGACGGGGAAATAAAGGGGCTTGATGATATTAAGGTTATTTGTGAAACCATAAGTAGTAAAATTCGTGATTACATGGATCCTACTCCTGATGTAGAAATGATTCCTCATAAAATTGGTACTCTTAATGTTTTAGAACTAAAAGTACCTGCAGGGCATTACACCCCTTATTATTATGTTGGGGATGGACAGAGGATTGCTTTCGTTCGTATTGGGGATGAGAGTTTACCTGCCACTGCAGAACAAATGGTACGATTGGTACTGAAAGGCTCAAACAAGACATTTGATTCTCTAAGCACTGATTATAAAGCTGATGATTACTCCTTCATAATTCTTGCAAATGAATTCAAAAAACGTACAGCACAGGAGTGGAACAAGAAATATCTTATATCATTCGGCCTTGTAAACAGTAATAATACGCTTACTAATGCAGGTGCATTATTTGCAGATGATTGTCCACTTTGGCAATCCCGCCTATATTGTACACGTTGGGACGGAAAGGAAAAAGGAGATGCTATAAATGATGCAGAATACACTGGTAATGTTTTGATGTTATTGAGGGAAGCAATGAATTTTGTTAAGTCAAACACCAAAAGAGGTTGGGAGAAATTACCAGATGGCAGAAAGAATAAACCGGAGTACGCTGAGCGTGCTGTTTTGGAGGCAATGGTTAACCATTTTATTCATAGGGACTATACTGTAATGGGCGGTGAGGTTCATCTTGATATTTATGATGACAGACTTACCGTTACTTCTCCAGGCGGAATGTATAATGGCTTGCTCATTCAAAATCTTGATATTGCTGACGTTTCTTCTGAAAGGCGCAATCCAATTCTTGCCAATGTAATGGCTCAGTTGGACTATATGGAGAAACGAGGCAGCGGTCTTACACGCATCTGCAATGAGACTATGGCTCTGGATGGATACAAGGATGAACTGAAGCCCGTTTTTAAATCTACTCCTACACAGTTTCAGACTATCATTTATGCCTCTACCGACACGCAGGATGTCGGAGATAATGTCGGAGACATGACGGAGACCAAACTAACTGAACGTCAGGAGAAAATACTAGCTTTGATAAAGGCGTCTCCGACAATAACCGGGAAACAAATGTCGGAGATGTTGTCGGTGAGCCAACGTACTGCAGAGCGAGATATTGCAATTATGAAAAGAATGGGGATTTTAGACCGTATGGGAGATGATAATAATGGTGTATGGATAATCCTTCGCTAATATTAATATCTATTTAGATAATCTACAGTCAAAAATAATTAAGTGATGCCAGAATTAAAATCACACCAATATGAATAAAGGTTCAGAATGGAGAATATGGGATTTACATCTACATACTCCGTCGTCATATGACTATAAGGACAAATCTGTTACGAACGAAGATATAGTTAATGAACTCGTAGCAAATGGAGTTTCCGTAGTCGCTATTACAGATCATAATACAATTGATATTGAAAGGATAAACGAATTAAGGCAACTTGGTCAATCTGTAGACCTTCATGTTCTACCAGGCATTGAATTATGCTCAGAACTTGGCGGTTCTGAATCAGTTCATTTTATTGGTATCTTTCCCGACTATGCTGATATTGAAAGTATTTGGACAAAAATTCAAGGACAATGCAACCTTACAAAATCAGACATTGAAAGTAAAGGAGGACATGAACGTATTTGTTGTGAGTTTGTGAAAACGTGCGAACTTATCCTAAATTTAGGAGGTATTATAACTGTACATGCAGGAAATAAATCAAATAGTTTAGAAAGCATTAAAAACAATTTACTTGTCAAACAAGAACTAAAACAAGATTTATTATCTCGTTTCCATCCTTTGTTGGATGTTGGCAAACCAGAAGACGCTGAGGGTTATAGAAAGTACGTTTTCCCAGATATTAAGTTTTCACTACCAATCATTATGTGTTCAGATAATCACAACATCAAGGATTATCAAGTGAAAGAAAAGATGTGGATAAAGGCTGATCCAACTTTCGAAGGTCTAAAGCAAGTTATGTATGAGCCAGAGGAGAGAGTTCGCATTCAAACAACTATACCCGACGATAAAAACATATATCAAGTAATTGAGCAAGTCTCACTGGATGAAGATTCTTTTTGGAAGGGTACAATATTTTTTAACCCTAATTTAAATACAATTATTGGTGGTCGTTCTACTGGAAAATCTACATTATTAAAGGCCATAGCGGCTATTCATGATAATAAAAATGTGGATAGTGATGATTTCGTTATGAAACATCTTAGTGGCATTACAGTACATTGGAAGGATGGCACAGACCAAATTGGGCGTGAAATTGAATATTTCAAGCAGAGTTACATGCACGATATAGCATTTAGCCCAAGCAAAACGAGTGAACTTGTAGAGAGTATTATTCGAAATAGGGATACATCTGGTATCTTAAATGAGTATTATAACCATCTTAACGAAACTTCTAGAAAGATTACAGAATCTATGTTTTCCTTATTCCAAAAAACAAGGGAATTGAGAGAACGAAAAGATGAATTAACTGCTTTAGGAAAAAAAGATGGTGTTGTACAGCAAATTAATATCTTGAAACAAAAAGTCCTCGAATTGCAGAAGACAAGTAAAATTACTCCAGAACAACAAACCCTTTTTGATGCTAATTTAAAGAAAGTCAAAGAACTTGAACTTGATATTGAACGAGCTGATAAGGATTTAAAACTTTTGGAACGGCTATTGGTTGTAAGTCCGTTTGATAATTTATTTGAAGAGCGTTGGCAAATAGATAAATTGTCATTTAGACTCAATCAGTATGATTTATCTAGAGAGTATAAAAACTTAAAGAATAAAACAGAACAAGAGTTTGTAGTATTGGTCAGAAAGTATCAAGAAGAAACAAGCCATGCAAAGAATGAACTTCAAGAACTGTGCCGTCAGATTAAAGAATCCGAATCATTTATAAATGGTCTAAAAAATATAGAAGGTAACAAAGAATTAAAGGACATTAATGATAGAATAATAGTAGAAGAAAAGAAACTTTCTCAAATAGAATTGCTGTTGTCTGCTTTTGACAAAACAAAAGAAGACCGTAACAGAATATTTACTGAAATCATTACTTTACACTGTTCTATTAAGAAAAAAGCTGAAGATGTTAAGAATAACCTAAATATCAGTTATGATGGTTTGTCGATTACGGTAAATATAGAGCATTATCGTGATGCTCTTAAAGATTTCCTAGAAGACAGATTAAATCTTAGAGGTAGTGAACGTCAAGAATATTTTGTTACGATGGTACGAAATTATGACAGTGATAATCATACTTATGCTAAAGACTTCCTAAAGAAATTGTTACTTGGAGAATTACAGCTAAAAAATGGATATGACGCATTAAATGTTGCTACAGAGTTTTTCACAAAGAGTTGGTATTGCTTAGGATATGACCTGTTTTATCAAGGTGACCTATTTAAACACATGTCCGAAGGGAAACAAGCATTTGTCATTCTTAAACTATTATTAGACTTTAGCGAAAAAACCTGTCCTATTTTAATAGATCAACCAGAGGATAGTCTTGATAATAGAGCTATTTACAATGAATTAGTTTCATATATTAAGAGAAAAAAGAAGGAACGACAAATAATATTAGTTACTCACAATTCAAACGTCGTAGTTAGTGCTGATGCAGAGAATGTTATTGTCGCTAATCAGGAAGGTTCGGATAGTCACAATAGAGATGGCTTGCGATTTCAGTATGTAAATGGAGCATTGGAATTCACAAGCTCCAAAAACCCTGATGAAATATCTGTGTTATACTCTCAAGGAATTCGAGAACATGTATGCGACATATTAGAAGGTGGTCGTGTGGCATTTGAGAAGCGAGAACAAAAATACGGGTTTAAACAATAAATTAACCCGAATCATTCTAGTTGTAAGAATTAAGAACCAAAAAGAGGGTAACTCAAAAGTCATTTTGCAAAGAGAATAACCCCTGTCAGTATACTTGGCAGGGGTTGCTAGTTCTAAAAGTGGGCCTTTATGGAACTCTCTTTACCTTACCATTCCCCTAATGCTGCCAGTATTTCACTATTGGCATTATCCACCGCTGAAGTATCAAGCGTAGAAAGGTATATAAGTGTAGTCTTTTCGGAGTCATGACCGAGGGCATATACTAAAGAAACAAGATTGCGAAGGGCTTTATTGTGTATACTATTTTGACCAATAGGCCGATAAATCTCGCGCGAAAAGTTAAACGGAATAAAAAATTTTCATTAATTTTGTGTAGAAACCTAATGACTTTTTTGATATGAAACGACTTTTCGCACTTGTTTTTAGCGCACTATTTCTCTTTACAGCATACGCCTCGGAAAATGAGAAAATCGAGACCTGGCGAATTATGGAATTGAAATTTTCTTCCGGCACTGACTACACCGAGGCGGGTGCTGACGGGATTTGGATGGATGTAGAGTTTATCCACGAGCGGACTCGCCAGCGCATTGTGCGCCCAGCATTTTGGGATGGCGAAAGGTCGTTCATTGTCCGTTTTGCCCCAACGCAGAAGGGCAAGTGGAGCTATATGACCCGATGCAAGCAGGATGCGTCACTCGACAACATCGCTGGGTCGTTCAAGTGCGCCGCCTACCGAGGCGATTTGGAGATTTACAAACGCG
>CALCHD010000210.1 GCA_937901105.1 uncultured Bacteroidales bacterium
TCACCAATTTAAGGCGATTCTCGTTAGCTATATCAAGTATTTTCACAATTTCACGATAAGGCACCATTTCGTCTGCATGCAATGCCACGTATGTAGTTGAATCAGCTACATACACTGTTTGAAGATATGGTTCTATCTCTTCAAAGTGCACAGCACGTGGTTCTGAACCATTATCTGCAATACTATATTCGCCTTCTGCATTAATGCCTATCTTAACAATTTTTGCCTTTGTTGCTGTCTTTGCCGAACTTTGAGGCAAATTCACTTTCATATCGTTTGGAGCCGACATTGTCGATGCTATCATAAAGAATAGCAACAACAAGAATATAATGTCGGTCATCGACGACATGCTGAACCCTGCCTCTGCCTTTGCTCTCTGCTTGATTGCCATAACTGTTTTATTTTCTGGTTACTGGAGACTGCAGCATATCCATGAACTCCACAGTCACATTCTGCATCTTAAACACCACATCAGACACCTGCGAGGTAAGGAAGTTGTATCCGAAATATGCCATAATACCCACAATCAGGCCGGCAACGGTAGTTACCATTGCAGTATATATTCCTCCCGACAGTAAAGTAATGTCAATATTGCTGCCCGCCTGCGCCATATTGAAGAATGCCTGCACCATACCCATTACAGTACCGAGGAAACCGATCATTGGGGCACCTCCGGCAATGGTAGCCATAAGCGGCAGACCTTTCTCAATTGAAGCAACCTCAATGTTGGCAGTATTCTCAACAGCTGTCTGGATATCCTGCAAAGGCCTTCCAATCCTCTCAATGCCTTTCTCCACCATTCTTGCAATTGGGGTATTGGCCTGTCTGCACAGCTCTACCGCCTGCTGCCTGTTTCCCCCCATCACAAGCTGCTCCACCTCCTTCATGAATGAAGGGTCTGTCTTGCCGGCCTTCCTTATCACGCTCCACTTCATGGCAAAAAGATAAATTGTAGCAAAAGAGAGAAGCAAAAGCGGAATCATAAGCCAACCGCCCTTGCATGCCATATCTATCAACGAAAACTCAAGCTCCGGCTGCACAGCAACTGCAGCAACCTCCGCCTGTAAAAATGCAAACATCATATCCTGTAAAATTTAGAGTGCAAATGTAATCATATTTCAGTTAATCCCGCAATATTACTCGTACCTCAACGCCTCAATAGGATCAAGGCGTGAAGCCCTCACCGCAGGAAGATAGCCGCTGGTAACACCTACAATAAAACATACAGCAATTGCCGCAAAAATCCACACCCATGGAATTATGAAAGAGGCACCCATGGCAAGAGCCACTATATTGCCGGCCAATATGCCAAGGAATATTCCCAGCACACAGCCTATCTGGCTGATAACCACAGACTCAAACAGAAACTGCTCCTTTATCATCCTGCTTGAGGCGCCAAGCGCTTTCCTTGTCCCTATCTCTCTGGTCCGCTCCTTAACCGATACCAGCATTATATTCATAAGCCCAACAGCTGCTCCCAACAGAGTTATCAGCCCAATCACAGCTGAAATCACAGTGATTACCCCCATAACATCCTTCAGCTCGGCCAGCATGGACTCGCTGCTGCTTATTTTAAAATCTGTCTCATCAATAGGTGAAAGCCTTCTCACTCCTCTCATCACCTGTTCCGCCTCACTGTGATAATCCTTACCCATATCAAAAGAGTGCGGGACAATTCCAATGGAGAATGAGGTCTTCTCACCAACGAACCCCGAACGGGCTGTGGAAACCGGAATCACAACCCAGCTGTCCGCACTTCCGCCGAACGATCCGCCCTGCGGCTCCATTACCCCCACAACCTCAAACCTGTATCCGTTAACGGAAATCACTTTGCCCGGTGCTGCCGCCCCTCCCTTGAACAAAGCATTTGCAATGCCGCTTCCTACAACGCACACCTGCGCAGCAAGCTCCATGTCTGACCCGGCAATCCCCCTTCCATACTTTACCGCCACATTTATGAACCTCAAATAATTCTCATCCGCCGCAACAACCCTGGAGGTAGGATTGGTACTCTCCCCTTCAAATTTTACAGCAACATTAGACAGCACATTGGAATAGACAGAAACTATACCTTCCGCCCCATACAGCCTTTTGAACTGCATTGCCTGCCCATATGTGACTGCAGTATTGTTCCTCACCCTGCCCCTTGCACCCCCTTCAGTTGAAAAATACTTCTGAACTATTGAAAACGAAGTAGTTCCAAACTTCTCAAAACTGGAGAACACCTCTTTCTTCAAGGAGTCAGTTGCTGTAAGGATACCAACTAAAGATGTAATTCCAACGGCAATAATAAGAATGGTAAGCAGAGACCGCAGGCCATTGGTTCTGATTGACTTTAAAGCTACACTCAAATTCTCCCTCACAAGAGGCGATATCCTCAAGAATCTTTTCACACCCATACCTCTATAAATTATTGTGTAAAAGTAGGAAAATATCGCAGATTATCATAACTTTGCCGCCCATTTTTACATACAATAATGAGAAGAGAAAACAACAACAGCCGTCCAAGCACAAGAGGTGCAGGACGCCCAGGTTCTTCATTTGGAAGAAAACCTGCTTCAAGACGCTACTCAGCCGGAGAAGGTTCAGTTGAAGGCTCAGCTGCAGACAGCTCAGCAAAGCGTAAATTTTCAAAATCATCAAACTCATTTGACAAAGGTCCAAGAGGTGCAAAGCCTTTCGGAAAATCTTCAGATGAGAGACCATTCGCAAAAGGCCCTAGAGGTGCAAAACCTTTTGGCAGATCAGAGGAGAAGCCATTTGCATCAAAAGGGAGAAAACCATTTGGCAAAGGAGACAAGTTCGGCAAACCTGAAAGATCTTTCAAAGGTGAGAATGAGTGGGAGGAGAGAGCACCTAGAGGCAATAGAAGCTTTGGCGAGAAAGAGTTCACAGGCAAGAGAGCCTATGGAATGGTGAAGAATTTTGAGGAGAAAAAGAGCTACAAAGGTGTACAGTCATACACTCCTGCACAGCGTGCCCCTAGAGCAAAGGCTGATGAGGGTGTAAGATTGAACAAATATATCTCAAACTCGGGCATCTGCTCAAGAAGAGAGGCTGACGACTACATTACAGCAGGCCTTGTAAGTGTAAACGGCGTTACCGTTACAGAGCTTGGTACAAGAGTATACCCTAACGACGTTGTAAAATTCAACGACGAGCGCATCAAAGGCGAGGCTAAAGTGTACATTGTAATGAACAAGCCGAAGGATTTTGTAACTACAATGAGCGACCCTCACGCAGAGAGAACTGTAATGCAGCTTATTGAGGGCAACTGCCCTGCACGAGTATACCCAGTAGGAAGACTGGACAAGGCTACTACCGGCGTACTTCTGCTTACCAACGATGGCGACCTTGCAGACAAGCTTACCCACCCTTCATTTGAGAAGAAGAAGATCTACCACGTATTCCTAGACAAGAACTTCAAGGGAACAGATTTCAACTCTCTTCTCGACGGTGTAAACCTTGAGGACGGCTTCATCAAAGCTGACGGCCTTTCATACATTGACGAGGACAAGACACAGGTAGGAGTTGAGATCCACTCCGGCAGAAACCGTATTGTAAGAAGAATGTTCGAGCACTTCGGCTACAAGGTTAAAAAACTCGACAGAGTTTACTTCGCAGGCCTTACCAAGAAGAACCTTAGAAGAGGCCAGTGGAGATTCCTTACCGAGCAGGAGGTAGCAATGCTTAAAATGGGTGCATTTGAGTAAAATTGCCTGAATATGGAAATCAACAATTCAATGGACCAGATAAACAAGGCTGGTTTTGTAAACATAATAGGTAACCCCAACGTTGGCAAGTCAACACTGATGAATGCCCTTGTTGGAGAGAAGCTCTCCATTGTAACTGCAAAGGCACAGACAACAAGGCACCGTATTATGGGTATTGTAAACGGAGACGATTACCAGATTGTCTTCTCCGACACCCCAGGTATCCTAAAGCCAAACTATATGCTTCAGGAGAGTATGATGGACTTTGTGGAGACCGCCATTGGTGATGCCGACATCATCCTTTATGTAACCGATGTGATTGAGAAAATGGACAAGAACATCGAGTACATAGAGAAGCTCAACAAAGTTGAGTGCCCTGTAATCATTGCCATCAACAAGATTGACGAGACCAAGCAGGAAAAAGTGGTTGAGCTTGTAGAGAAATGGCACGCTACAGTACCAAAAGCGGAGATCCTTCCAATCTCTGCCTTGAACAAGTTCAACGTGAACGTGCTCCTTTCAAGACTTGTTGAACTGCTTCCACAGCAGCACGCATGGTACGACAGGGATGTCTTCACAGATAAAAGCATGCGCTTCTTTGCATCGGAGATCATCCGCGAGAAGATCCTTCTCAACTACAACAAGGAGATCCCTTACTGCACAGAGGTTGTGATTGACGCTTTTGAGGAGAACGAGGAGATCTACAACATCAGCGCCATCATCAACGTAATAAGGGAGTCCCAGAAGGGAATCATCATAGGCCCTAAAGGCCTTGCCCTAAAACGCGTTGGTACCCAGGCCCGCCGCGACATGGAGAAATTCTTTGAAAAGAAAGTATTCCTCAAAATGTTCGTAAAGGTCAACCCCGACTGGCGCGAAAGCAAAAAGGAACTCAAGAAATTCGGTTATATATACTAAATAAGACAGCCCTCGCAGATTCTCCTGCGGGGGCTGATTGTATTCCATACCCTATAGACTTAGACACCTGTTTGAAAATGCGGGAGTATTATAGTAAGGAGTTTTCCTCTGGTATCATACTGTTGTAGCCTTGCCCATTACATTTCACAAGTTTGCAAAATATAATTATATGATTTATCAACTATCTCTCTAATCCGTATATTTTTATTGCAAATTTTAGACCTTATTTGACTTATAAAATTTTGATAACCCTTATCACTTTCAAAACTCTTTTTACGAGGATATGGAGCATATAAAATATAGTTCCAAAACTTTTCTATAGAATCATTGCTATATTCCAATAAAACAGAAATAAACAAATTGGGATAACATAAAATTAGACCTCTCATTTTATGTTGCAACAAGTTTGAAGCATCTGCATCCCAATATCCATCAATTGAGATTGATATCAACTTTCTAATATACTTCTTTTCCTTAATTAATTTACTAGAAAATAAATATAATAAATGTTCATCGTAAAAGTTATATAATGATTCTATATTTGCATGGAGGTGCATTATTTTGGATAATAAAAAGAATATACATTTTGTTGGCATCGGCGGCAGCGGTATGTACCCTATCGTGCAGATTCTGGCAGGCCGCGGCTATACAATCACAGGCAGTGATGTAAACGAAGGCGACATCATCAACTATGAAAGAGCAATGGGTATAAAAGTAAACATCCCACACGAAGCATCAGCAGTTGATGGTGCTGACCTTGTGGTTTACTCCGCCGCTATTTTCAAAGATAACTGCGAGCTGGCAAGAGCCGCAGAACTGGGTATCCCTTGTATCGAAAGAAGCATTATGCTGGGTGAAGTAAGCAGATTCTTTGAAAAATCAATCTGTGTAAGCGGTACACACGGCAAAACAACCACAACCAGCCTTATCAGCCAGATTATGATTATGGCAGGCAAAGACCCTGCATGTGTAATCGGTGGCAAACTGCCACTTATCAATGGTTACGGACGTGATGGCAAAGGCGAAAACGTGGTTATCGAAGCCTGTGAATACAGCTATACATTCCTTGAACTTACACCATATCTGGCTGTTGTTCTGAATATCGACCACGACCATCTGGAATTTTTCAAAACATTTGAAAATCTGAAAAATACATTCAAAAGATTTACAGCCCTTGCAACAGGCGGTATTATCATCAATGGTGATGA
>CALCHD010000211.1 GCA_937901105.1 uncultured Bacteroidales bacterium
TTTGAAGAACTCGTCCTGCAACTCCTCTTTGCCTGGAGCCATTACGAAACATACGTTCATTAGTGAACGGTCCTCTTTAGCAGCTGTTCCTACGAACAATGGGTTTCTGTCAATCTCGTTGTAAAGGATCTCTGCTTTCTCCTTGTTCATTTTGTACATAGCCTCTACACCGCCCTGCTCTTTAACCCATTTAAGAGTCTCGTGCATTACAAAGATAGGGAATACTGGAGGGGTGTTGAACATAGATCTGTTTTTAGCCTCCTCTGTGTAGTGTGAACGGTAGTCAACCATAGTCTGTAGAGGACGGCCAACTTTGCCAAGAAGGTCTTTGCGTACTATAACGAAAGTTACACCTGCAGGACCAACGTTTTTCTGTGCACCACCGTAGATCATGCCGTATTTGGTTACATCTACAGGACGGCTCATAATGTCAGATGACATATCAGCAACCAAAGTTACAGGAGAATCAATGTCCTCGTGCATCTCTGTACCGTAGATGGTATTGTTGGTTGTGATATGGAAGTAGTCTGCATCTGTAGGGATGGTATATCCTTTTGGAATGTACGAGTAAGTCTTGTCCTCTGAAGAAGCCACAATCTCAACCTCGCCGTAGAATTTAGCCTCTTTAGCAGCTTTTTTAGCCCAAACACCTGTCTGAAGGTATGCAGCCTTTGTTTTTAACAAGTTTGCAGGAACCTCAAAGAACTGGGTTGAAGCACCGCCGCCAAGGAACATTACAGCGTAATCTTCTGGAATGTTCAAAAGTTCTCTCCATAGCTGCTCTGTCTCAGCCATAATTCTCTCCCAGCCTGGAGTACGGTGAGAAATCTCAAGGATACCGATACCGGTGTTGTCAAAATCTCTGATAGCCTCAATAGCGCTCTCAATAGCCTGCTTTGGCAATACGCAAGGGCCTGCGTTGAAGTTATATGCTTTCATATTGTTGTATTTTTTATTATGTTTTTTATGAATTTTTAACCATTTTTTCAAAGATAGCAAATAAATGCTAATTCTCTGATATTATTTTCATATTCTCCGAGCTGGTGTTCTTTTCGCAGTAGCGGCAGTGCAGCTTGAGAGTGCCGTCCTCGTAGGTTGTGGTGAACTTTGTGGTGATAGGCTGGTGGTTGGTGATGCATTTTGGATTTGCACACTTCACAATGCCTGAAATTTCGTCGGGAACACGGATAACCTTCTTCTCAATTACCTCAAAGTCCTTGATGATGTTGATTTTTGCATCAGGTGCAACAAGGGCAACCTTGTTGATCTCTGTCTCCTCAAAGTATCTGTCAGTCACTTTGATGATTGCTTTCTTGCCAAGCCTCTGGCTTTCAAGGTTCATTCCGAATGTTACCTGGTTTGCGCAGTCTTTCAGGCCAAGGATGCTGATTACTTTAAAAAGCTGGCCTGCAGGTATATGGTCTAGTACGGTACCATTCTTGATGGCACTTACTTTCAATTCTTTTCCTCCTTTTTCCATAACAGTCTTTTTTTAATCCCGATAATTATTTGTAACCCAACAGATAAGAAATGATTGCCATTCTGGCGTAAACGCCGTTTTCAGCCTGTTTGAAGTAGTATGCATGCTTTGTGTCATCTACATCCTGGGCAATCTCTGTAATTCTTGGAAGCGGGTGAAGGATCTTCATGTTGTCCTTTGCGCCGCCCAACATTGAAGCGGTAAGGTTGTATGTGTTCTTTACCTTCTCGTACTCCATAGGGTCTGTGAAGCGCTCCTGCTGTACACGGGTCATGTAAAGGATGTCGCAGTCATTGAGGCTTCCCTCTAGGTCTCTGGTCTCGGTGTAAGGGATTCCTTTTGCGTTAAGGAAGTCCTTGTACTCTTGAGGCATCTTAAGCTCGTCGGGAGCAGTGAATGTGAAATCAGGGTTGAAGTGGGACATTGCCTGTAGCAGCGAGTGCACTGTTCGGCCGTATTTTAGGTCTCCAACCATGTTTATCTTAAGGTTGTTCAGCGTGCCTTGGGTCTGGCGGATAGTGAAAAGGTCCAGCATAGTTTGTGAAGGGTGCTGGTTGGCGCCGTCGCCTGCGTTGATTACAGGTACCGAAGCCACCTCTGACGCATATCTTGCAGCTCCCTCAAGAGGGTGTCTCATTACAATCAGGTCTACGTAGTTGGAAACCATCTTGATGGTATCCTTAAGGGTTTCACCTTTGCTTACGCTGGTGTTTCCTGCGTCCGAGAATCCGATGACTCTTGCGCCAAGCCTGTTGGCGGCGGTCTCAAAGCTCAAGCGGGTTCTTGTAGAAGGCTCAAAGAAAAGGGTTGCAATCACCTTGTCCCTGAGGATAGGCTGTACCTTGTTCTTCTCAAATTCCTGTGCTACATCCAAAACGTGCAGCATCTCTTCCTTTGAAAAATCGTGGATGGAAATTAGACTTTTAGGCATATGTCGTAAAATTTAAATGTTTTCTTCTTCTTGTTCCTGGCCAGACTGCGGCTCAATCTTTTCAATCCTGCACCCCTCAAGCTTGTCGAACGCATCCAGGAATGTGTCAATAAGGGCGAGCCTTACATCTACCCTCAAGGAGCAGTTAAGGTCAAACTGCTGGTTGGTTGGTGAAAGCCCAAGGTCCTTGAGCCTTTTCATCACTGCATTCATCTGCAGGTAATCGAAAATTATATTGAACGGTTCTGTTGCAATCTTCTCTATGATTGTGGCATTTGCAATGGCATCTGCGGTGGAGGTCTTGTAGGCCCTTATGAGTCCGGGCACTCCAAGCTTGATGCCTCCAAAATATCTCACTACCACTACAAGTATGTCGCTGAGCTCTGCGGAAAGGATCTGGCCGTAGATGGGCCTTCCTGCTGTAGATGAGGGCTCTCCGTCATCATTCATTCTCCATGTGGCTCCAGTATGCCCAAGACGGTAGGCATAGCAATGGTGCCGGGCATCATAATATTCCTTTTTCAGCCCCTGTATTATCTCCTTTATCTGCTCTTCTGTTGTTACGGGATACGCAAAAGCGAGAAACTTGCTTCCATTGTCCTTGAAAAGGCCTGTTGAAAGCTCTGAAATGCTTTTAAAACAATCTGAAACGGGTGTTTTCCTAGTATCCATACTAAAGCGTAAAGATAGTCAAAAAAATGTTTTTTCGGTCCTAAATAGAGAAAAATATTGTATCTTTGAAGTGCTAACACGTTAAATTTCCAAACATGATATACAAGTACAAAGCATCTATACCTGGAAGTAAAGTTTTTATGAGGGAATATGAGGTGAGAGGAGAGACTTCCCTTTACAAGTTCCATGATTTTTTGCAGAATGACCTTGAGTTCTCTCCAGACCAGATGGTAGCCTTCAGAGGCTTGGATGAAGGAGAAAAATTCAGGAGCGAGTATGGCCTGTTTGATATGGGTGACGGCTCTATGGATATGGTAACTGTAGAGAAAACTGTAAAGAAAGGTGAAGTTAACCTGTTGTATGTGTTTGACTTGAGGAAAGACAGAGTTATCAAGCTTGCTCTTATGGGAGAAGTGGAGGAATCCAGAAGGGCTTCATATCCAAGACTTGTAGCAGAGAAGGGCCGCAATCCGGAGCAGTTTGCCAACGGATACGATGATATGGACCAGTATGCGGAGCCTTCAATGGATGCCAATGAGGATGACTCATCATTCATGGATGACGAATTGCCGGAGGGTGAGGAGTAGCACAGGATGCAGAAGGAGCTTACAATCATATTGGGCCCTACAGGTGTGGGGAAGACAGATTATTCCATTGAATTGGCAAAGGAGTATTCTTCTCCCATCATAAACTGTGATTCCCGACAGATTTACAAAGAGATGAACATAGGTACCGCATCGCCTTCTCCAGAGCAGCTGGAGGCGGTGCGGCATTATTTTATACACTCACACAGTGTAACCCGGTACTATACCGCCGGCCTCTATGAACTGGAGGCGATGGCTCTCCTTGAGGAGCTTTTCAAAACCCATGACAGACTTGTTATGGTGGGTGGCAGCGGAATGTATATAGATGCCCTCTGCAACGGCCTGGACGATTTTCCCCCTGCAGATTTGCAACTTAGGGATTCCCTTATGAAGAGGCTTGAGACAGAAGGTATAGAATCGTTGCGCAACGAATTGAGAGTTGTAGACAGAGCCTCTTATGATACAATTGACATTGCCAATCCGCAGAGGGTGGTAAGGGCTTTGGAGGTGACATTGCAGACCGGCAGGAAATTCTCGGACTGGAAGAGCGCTCCTAAAAAAGTGCGCCCGTTTGCAATCCGCAAGATTGGAATCAACCGCAGCAGGGAGGAACTTTACGGGAGGATAAACAGAAGGGTAGACATTATGATGGAGCAGGGGCTCCTTGCTGAAGTTCAGGGCCTTGTGCAATACAGGGATCTCCCTGCACTCAAGACTGTAGGCTACAGGGAGATCTTTGATTATTTTGATGGCGTCCACTCACTGGAGACCGCCGTAGAGCTCATCAAGCGCAACTCCCGCCACTATGCCAAGAAGCAGCTCACTTATTGGGGGAGGGATAAAGAAATAGAGTGGAAGGATTTTTCCACTCTATAGCTTAAGATTCATTCTCTAGTTGCCCAATTCTGAAAGGAATTTGATTCTGATGAGTCTTACCTCTTCTTCTGTGTAGTCAGGGCCAAGGGCTTTCATGGCTTCGTTTACGGAATCTGAAGTTGCCTCCTCCTTGAAGTATTCGTATATCTCGTCAACCTTGTCTTCATCTATTATCATACGGATGTAGTAATCTATGTTTATCTTGGTGCCGGCTCCTACGATTGCCTCAAGCTCGTCATAAACCTGTTCAAGTTCAAGGTGCTTCGCATCAGCTATCTCATCCAATGGAATCTTCTTGTCTACACTCTGGATGATATATACTTTGTTGAGCGATTTGTTGGCCACCGATTTTACTACAAGGTCGGTAGGGCGGTCAATCTCGTTCTCCTCCACATATTTTGCAATAAGTGCAATGAACTCTTTTCCAAACTTGCGGGCCTTGCCTTCTCCTACACCCTGGCAGTTCTTCAGCTCGTCTATAGTTGTAGGGTACATCGTAGACATGTCTTCTAGAGAAGGGTCTCCAAAGATCACGAATGCAGGCAGCTTGAGCTTTTTTGACAGCGAGTGCCTTACATCCTTCAGCATTGCCAGCAGGGCAGGGTCGCCTGCGCCGCTCTGGTGCTTGCCGGTGCCTATTACTGTAACATCGTCATCATCATCTGTGTTTACAAACTCACGGTCTTCAGTGAGCATTATTGAATGTGGACTGGCAAGGAATCCAAGCCCTTTTTCTGTTGCAGAGATAAGGCCATATTTTTCCACATCCTTATACAGATACTGTGATACAAGGGCCTGACGGATCACTGCAAGCCAGAAACGGCTCTCTTTGCCAGGGATGACTCCAAACCACTCCAGTTCGTTATGGTGGTATGATTTGATAATGGAGTTGTTTACTCCTCCAAGAATGTTTGCAAGGTGGTCTGCCTTGAAGTTCTCCTTTATGCCGGTAACCAGCTCAAGCACTGTTGTAAGATATTCCTTGCCCTCAAACTGTTTTTTAGGGTACAGGCAGTTGTCGCAGTTGCCGCAATTCTCCAGGGTGTACTGCTCTCCAAAATAGTTGAGCAGTGTCTTGCGGCGGCACTGGTTTGATTCTGCGTATGCGATTGTGTCGTTTATCAGCTGTTTTCCAATCTCCTGCTCTGCTACAGGCTTGCTCTGCATGAACTTCTCCAGCTTCTGGATATCCTTGTAGCTGTAGAATGTTATGCACTGGCCTTCCCCTCCGTCCCTGCCTGCGCGGCCGGTCTCCTGATAGTAGCCCTCAAGGCTTTTTGGTATATTGTAATGGATCACAAACCTTACATCCGGCTTGTCAATGCCCATTCCAAATGCTATGGTTGCAACAATTACGTCAACCTCTTCCATCAGGAAAAGGTCCTGGTTGCCGGAACGGGTTGCGGCGTCCAGGCCGGCATGGTATGGACGGGCCTTTATGCCGTTTACGTTAAGCAGCTCTGCCAGCTCCTCTACTTTCTTGCGGCTCAAGCAGTATATGATGCCAGATTTTCCGGGGTTGGCCTTGATGAACTTGATAATCTCCTTTTCAGTGTTCACTTTTGGCCTCATCTCATAGTACAGGTTCTCCCTGTTGAAAGAGGATTTGAACACTTTGGCTTCTGACATTCCAAGGTTCTTCTGTATGTCTGACTGCACTTTAGGGGTGGCAGTTGCAGTAAGGGCTATGATTGGAGCTTTCCCTATTTCATTTACTATTGGCTGTATCTTGCGGTACTCCGGACGGAAATCGTGTCCCCACTCAGAGATACAGTGAGCCTCATCAACTGCGTAGAACGAGATCTTGCACTGCCTGAGCAGCTGGATATTCTCCTCTTTTGTGAGAGATTCCGGAGCTACGTACAGCAGTTTGGTAACACCGCTCAACAGGTCATCCTTAACCTCCTGCAGCTGTGTCTTGTTCAGCGAGGAGTTGAGGAAGTGGGCAACGCCGTCCTGGTTTGCAACAAATCCGCGGATGGCATCTACCTGGTTCTTCATGAGCGCTATCAGTGGAGAGATTACAATAGCGGTTCCAGGCATAACCAAGGCAGGCAGCTGGTAGCATAATGACTTGCCACCGCCTGTAGGCATGAGGACAAATGTGTTGTTTCCCTCTATAAGGTGCCTTATTATTGCTTCCTGGTCTCCTTTGAATGAGTCAAACCCGAAAAACTCCTTTAATTTTTCGTGCAAGATTTCTGATGTTACCTGCATAGTAATACAAAAATAAATAGGGTGAAGTCTCTTTTTTCGTTACCTTTGTGCCTCTAAGTTACCCATTAGTTTATTTTCTGCAAAATTTTTATGGAAAAAATGCAAATCGATTTGAAGGAATTGGCGGTGAGTGTAATTGACCAGGAGGCCAAGGCTGTTGAGAAACTCAAACCTTTCATTGATGACGAATTCGTTGAAATTCTAAATCTTGTATACTCCTCAAAAGGGCGTCTGATCATTACAGGAATAGGAAAAAGTGCAATTATCGGGAGCAAGATTGTGGCAACCCTGAATTCTACAGGCACACCATCAATTTTCATGCATGCGGCGGATGCCATTCATGGAGACTTGGGCATTATCCAGCCGGATGATGTGGTGCTCTGCATCTCAAAGAGCGGAAACACTCCGGAGGTAAAAGTGCTTGTGCCGCTTATCAGGAGAATGGGCAACAAGCTTGTTGCAATGGTGTCAAATGTTGATTCATATCTTGCGCAGCATTCAGACTATGTGATAAGGGCTACTGTAGACGCAGAGGCGTGTCCGAACAACCTGGCACCTACCTCCAGCACAACAACACAGCTTGTGATGGGCGATGCTCTTGCAGTGTGCCTGCTTAAGATGAGAGGCTTTTCACCGGAGGATTTTGCGAAGTACCATCCGGGAGGATCTTTGGGCAAGAGGCTATATCTTACAGTTGAAGATGTGTTTGACAAGGCCTTGAGGCCATGGGTAAGGCCGGATGAGACAATCCAGAACACAATTATCAATATCTCGCAGAACAGGCTTGGTGCAACAGTTGTGCTTGACGCCCAGGAGCACCTTATGGGTATAATAACCGACGGCGATGTGAGAAGGATGGTGGAGAAGGGAGGGCCTCTAGGAGACCTCAGGGCCAAGGATATCATGAGCTGTAACCCTAAAGTTGTGGAAAAAAGTGAGTTGGCAGTAAATGCGTTCGGCATTATGGAGAAGAACAAGATTACATCTGTAATTGTTCTTGACGAGGGAAGGTATGCCGGACTCATTCATATCCATGATGTGTTGAGGGAGGGTATAGTGTAATTCCGGAATCAAAAAAAATATTATATTTGTCCACCTATAATTTTTACAGATGGCAAGAAAAAAAATTTTAACAACAACCCTTGCGGTTAGAAACTACTTCAATGGATTTTTGCATAACCAGTCCATTGGAGGAATCATTCTGGTTATATGTGCGGCTATAGCGCTTTTGTGTGCAAATGTCCCGCATTTGGACTTTGTGCAGCAGCTGTGGAAGACTGAAGTGGGATTCAATGTGGGCTCGTTTGGAATGGAGATGAGCCTTGAGCACTGGATCAACGATGCCCTTATGGCAGTATTCTTCTTTGTAGTAGGCCTTGAGATAAAGAGGGAGATGATGGTAGGAGAGCTCTCTTCCTTCAAGCACGCGGCCCTTCCAATTTTGGCTGCACTTGGAGGAATGGTTGTTCCTGCAGTCATCTATTCAATCTTCAACTATAATAATCCCGACAGTGTTTCGGGATGGGGAATACCAATGGCAACAGATATAGCATTTGCTCTTGGAGTCCTTTCTTTGCTGGGCAACAGAGCCCCTCTTGGCCTGAAGATTTTCCTTACAGCCCTGGCTATTGTGGATGACCTTGGTGCAATCATAGTTCTGGCAATTTTCTATCCTACGCATGCGCTGCATTTTGATATGCTCCTTTACGCTGCAGTGGTGGTGCTTTGCCTGTTTGCCCTTAACCGTTCAGGGGTGAACAAGCGCTGGCCTTACGGCATTTTGGGTATTGTGCTTTGGTATTTTGTTTTCCGGAGCGGAATACATGCAACAATTGCAGGTGTGCTGCTAGCCCTTACAATCCCATCAAGGACCGTGATTAATGAGGTGAGGTTTGCAGTTGGCATGAGATATTGGCTGAACAAGTTCAAGGAGCATAGCAACAGCGAAGTTGAGGTACTTGCAAATGCGGAGCAGCAGCATATCATCCACCAGATATCTGCGAGTGCAAGAAATATGGATCCCCTCATGCATAGGTTTGAGGCCAGCCTTCACCCTTGGGTAACATTCTTCATTATGCCTGTATTTGCCCTTGCGAATGCAGGAGTGGAGATAAGCGGTGAACTGTTTTCCTTGCCGGTGCATCCTATTGCAATAGGTATCTTTTTCGGACTTTTGTGCGGAAAGCCTATAGGTATCTTCCTGTTCAGCTACATAGCTGTGAAGTGCAAGATTGCAGAGATACCTGCAGGTACAAAGTGGAAACAGATCTTTGCCCTAGGAATTATTGCCGGCATTGGATTTACAATGTCAATTTTTGTTGATGGCCTGGCTTTTGCAGACCAGCAGCTTATAAATATCGGAAAGGTAGCCATTTTGTGCACTTCGCTGGTTGCGGCAATTGTGGGATGTGCGGCAGTTTATTTTACGTCGGGAGAAAAGAAATAATCAATAATAACATTAAACTAATAAAAAGAAATGAAAGCATTAAAATTTTTGGTTGCAGGAGTTTTGGCAGGTGTGATGCTTGCATCTTGTGGCGGTTCGGCTCCTAAAGTGGAGGGCATTACTAAAGGTCAGGTGGATTCAGCTAGCTATGCTGTAGGTACACATTTTGGAAGAATGATTAAGGATTCAAATATGGAAGGCCTTAATTATTCACAGGTAGAGAAGGGTATGATGGACATTATCAATGGTAAGACCCCTATGATTGATCCATATGAGGCAGGCAATGTCATCAACAATTATATGGAGAAGGTTATGGCTGCAGTGGGTGCTCAGAAAGAGAAGGAGCAGGCAGAGTTCATGGCAGAGAACAAGAAGAATGAGGGTGTTCAGGAGACTGAGTCAGGCTTGCAGTACAAGATTGAGATTCCAGGAAACGAGTTGAGGGCTACAGAGAAAGATACTGTTGAGGTACATTATGTAGGCACTTTGCTTGACGGTACTGTATTTGACTCTTCTTATGAGAGAAAAGAGACAGTGAAATTCCCGTTGAACAGAGTTATCCCTGGTTGGACAGAGGGTATGCAGCTGGTAGGTGAAGGTGGAAAGATCACTTTGTGGGTTCCATTCAACTTGGGTTATGGTTCGCAGGCAATGAGCGAGCAGCTTCCTGCTTATTCAACCCTTAAGTTTGAGGTTGAGCTTATCAAGGTTTGCCCTTCAAAATAATTTGTAGTTACAGATATGGCAATGGATATCAGATGTAAGCTGCTTGATAAATTGGCAGTGCAGAACGGTACAAGTGCAAGAGGCCCTTGGAGCAAACAGGATTTCATTGTTGAGACAGTGGAACAGTATCCGAGGAAGATCTGTATGAACGTTTGGGGTCAGGACAAGGTTAGTGAGCTTGCCGGCTTCAATCCTGGAGAGATGCTTATAATCTCCATCAATATTGAGTCTCGTGAATTCAATGGAAGATGGTATACAGATGTAAGGGCATGGAAAATCCAGAGGGAGGCTGCTGCGGCACCGCAGCCTGCAGCACCGCAAATGGATCCGTTTATGAGCGCTTCTGCGGCAGATGCAGAGGATGATGGCGGAGATTTGCCGTTCTAGTGTATAAAATCAGGAATTTGGACCGGTTTCCAATTGGGTATTGCTCAAAATTTGGAGACCGGTCTTTATTTTTAGTATATTTGCATCCTACTAAGGACGCTTTTTAATGATAAATAATAGAAAAATGCTGTTGTGGGGCAGTGCTGCCGTACTGCTGCTTGCATCAGCAATAGTATTTCTTTTCTGGAACCTTCTGAATGGAGGGGATAAAGGGAAATTTGATGTTGACAAGGCCGGCATATCTGTATATCAAGGTATTCCAAGTGATGCTGTGGCAATTGTTGACTTCAAGCATTTCAGTGAATATACCTCTGTTACAGAGGATACATCTTCGTTTTTGTACGGGCTGCCGGATCCGGAGGCAGGCCTTGTGCAGCTGCAGGAAAGGCTTAAGGGGATAGAACCCCTCAAGAATGCCCCGCTTGCGCTTTCATTGCATTATTCTTCCAAAAATAATGTTTCCTTTTTACAGATATTGGAGCTGGATGAGACCTCGCAGGGTGAGGTTGTGCAGCTTATGCAGCAGCTGCAGAGTTCAAAAAAGAGATATAATGGAGCTGTTGTGTACACAGTGTGCAACGGAATAGTGGCTGCTGTGCATAACAATCTGCTGCTTGCCAGCTCGTCTTCTTATGTGCTGGAGAGCTCTATAAGGCATCTGGAGAACAATACATCAATATTGGACAAGCAGGAATTTGAGGCCCTTTTGCGTGAAAACGGACTTTCTGCATGTTTGTATATTAATCACAATCAGATAGGAAAGTTCTTCTCTGGAGTGATTGAGAGAGGATTCTTGGGGTATTCTGATTTTGTGATGAAGTTCGCTTCATGGAGCTGCCTCAAGCTTGCTGCGCAGCCGGGAAAACTTGTTTTGGAGGGTGTGCTTGAGAATTTCTCCGATGATTCAAGGTTTTCAAATGTCTACGGGAATCAGGGGGCAAAGAAGAGCCTTATGGGGAGGATTCTTCCTGCATCAACAATATTTGCGGTTTCAATGCCGGCTTCCAGCATGCATGAATATCTTAAGTCCCATAACCTTTATCTTGAGATGCAGAAGAAGGTGGGGGCGTTTGCTTTTCTGCAGAAAAAGGCTCAAGGCGAGAAAAAGACTGCTCCAAGGGATTGGGTTGATTCCTTGGGCATTGAGGAACTTGCCGCTGCCTTCTGCAAGTTTGGGGAAAAGTGCGAATGGATTACTGTTGTAAGGCAGAAGCAGCAGTTTGCCCTTAACAGCATGATTTCATCAGTTGTAGAGAAAGAGGTTCCTGATGTGCTTCCTTTTGAGTATCAAGGGTATATAGCATCGGTATTCGGCGATTTGTTTTCACATTGCAATGAGGAGTACAGCTGCAAGATGGGAGCATGGACAGTAATTGGCCCAAAGAGTGTGATTGATGACTTTGCAAATGGAAGCGCCACATTCTTTACATTGGAGGATTATCTTGTGCAGACACCGGCCAAAGGGGATGTGGATGCAGAAACATCATTGAAGATGGTTGCCAACCTTAAGGAGGCAGGAGATTCTATAATGCAGATATTCAAGCCTTACTACAGGAGCGCTGTAGAAAGGCAGATGCAGAAGAACAATTTTGAGCTGATGACTGCAGATATCTTCTATGCAGAGGGTGTGCCGCATATTAAGGCGAGCTTCTATGGTTCTATGCTGGAGCGTCTTCCACAGCCGCCGGAGCGTGAGGAGGGAGAAGAGATGACATTTGCAATAGACAGCACCATAGCTGTGCCGCAAGGGCCGTTTGAGGTTAAGGATGTGGCCAAGAAAAGTGCTGCATACCTTGAACAGCTGCCTAATATGAAGCTCCGTTATCTTGATGCATCAAAGAAAGGTGTTTGGGCGATACCGTTTGAAACCCCTATTTGCGGCTACGTTGAGCAGATAGACCTTTATGCCAATGGCAGGCTTCAGATGCTGTTTGCTTCAGAAGACAGGCTTTTCCTTCTGGACAGGACAGGCAAATATGTGAAGGGATATCCTGCCAGATTGCCAAAGAAGGTTGTGCTTGGGCCAAGGCTACTTAAGAATGTAAATGGTATCAGATATTCTATTCTTGTGCTGAATGAGGACAATACAATTTCTTGGCGCGATATTTCCGGAAAGGCTATAAATGGGTTTACGGATATAGTTGCACCGGAGTTTGTAAAGGAGCTGCCGGAATTCCTCAAGCTGGGTGGCAACAGATATTGGGTGTTGAGGGCGCCGTCGCAGCTTCTGCTATATACTATAGACGGCAAGAGGGTTGAAATGGCCGACAAGAAGAAGAAAATAGAGAGGACTTCGGAGATAGAACTGTTGCAGGACGGTTCTCTGAAGGTGAAATGTACAGATGGCAAGGAGTATTCATGGAACCTTGCTACTGGGAAAGCTAAAAAATTGTAATTGATGGAAGGATTTATAACGTTTTTGTTCTTTCTGGTCCTTTTTGGATGGATTATGGGGAAACTCTTCCCGATAATTCTTGCGTGGGTGATAAAGAGGAAGATGAAGAAGGGCCAGATGAACGGAGGCTTCACAGGTTTCGGATGGAACAGCGGGCAGGGATTCACGGGGTTTGGAGGATTCCAGCAGCCGCAGGAGCCGGAGAGGGAGAATAAACAGGAAGGAAAAGTAATTATATCAGATATCCCCAAGCAGGAAAAAGTGATAGACAAGGAGGTTGGGGAGTATGTGGATTTTGAAGAGAAATAATGGAAGACTTTAAAAGACTATTGGCGTACGCAAAGCCGTACAGAAGATTTTGGCCGGGATATCTTATCCTGTCAATTTTGTCGGTGATATTTGGTGTTGTAAACTATGCACTCATAGATCCGCTCCTTACAGTGCTGTTCCAGCCTGAAAGCATGGATGTGCAGATGGTGAAGCCGGCATTTGCCATGGATCCTGCATATTTTGAGGAGATATTCTCGTATTATCTTACAAAGGTGATGACCTCCAGCGGAATGCTTAAGGGACTGATGTTTGTGTGTGCGTTCTTTGTTGTGGCATCTATGCTGTCAAACATTACAAGATACCTTTCACAGAGGATCCTTGTAAATATGAGGACCTACATCATGCAGAATATCAGAAGGGACCTTTTCAGGAAGATATCAAGTCTGCATGTGGGATATTTCCATAACCAGAAGAAAGGAGATATTCTCTCTTCAATTTCAAATGATGTTACAGAGGTGCAGAATGGTGTTGCAGACAGTTTTCATGTGATTTTCAGGGAGCCGCTCCTTATCCTGGGATTCCTTGGAGCCCTTTTCTATATGTCTCCAAAGCTTACTATGGTTACACTTCTTACTTTGCCTTTCTCGGCATTGGTGATTGGCAAGATAAGCCGTTCTCTGAAACGCAAAGCTGCAGATACACAGTCTCTGATGGGAAGGATTGTGAGCCATTTTGAAGAGGCTATTTCTGGTGTGAGGATTATCAAGGCGTTCAATGCCCAGAAATATGTGAGGGAAAACTTTGAGGAGACCAACAGCAGCCACAAGAGGAGCAGCCGCAATATGTTCAACAAGCAGGAGATGGCATCTCCGCTTTCTGAGTTTTTGGGCATTACAGTAGCTGCATCTGTACTGTTTTATGGTGGATGGCTGCAGTTGAGGGGTGAGTTGGGTATGGATATGCCTGCTTTTGTGGTTTATATAGGTTTTTATTG
>CALCHD010000212.1 GCA_937901105.1 uncultured Bacteroidales bacterium
AAAGGAATTTACGCTCTTATAATAAATGTGAATATTTATTATACTGCTTGTCTTTTCAATATTTTCAATGAACTTTTCCTCTTTTCAACTTCAGGCGTTACTGCCCTTCCGTTTTGGGACCGCAAAGATACGGACTTTTTCGTAATCTCCAAATTTTTTCGCAACTTTTTTTGAAAAAATTTTTCAACTCAATTTTTCGAAGAACTTGTCCCCTCGCCTCTCTCATTTGCGGGCTGCAAAGGTAGACATTATTTCTTATCCTGCAAACTTTTCAGGCAAAAAATCCAATAAATTTACATTTCCTTATATATACCTATTATATAATAAAAAAAAGTACTATATTTGCGCCCGATGAAAACAATAGGTCACATATCACATTTCAAATTCAGTCTTGGCGTCCGACGACGCTGTTAGTGTGTGCCATATTCTCACCTTCCATTCAGGAATTGAGAAAAGACTCATCAGGTCATATAATCAAGGTTCAATACCCTTTCAAAAAATTGTCGGGAAGAGCTCCCAGTTAATTTCAGCCCTTTAGGGCATTTCACTTTAATTGTTCAGGAAAACTATGAAAGTTGATGTAATGATTGCAAATGAATCCCACTTGGATTATGCAGAAAAAGTTTGTGAACTTATATATATATCGGCTCAGGAGAGAGGCACCGGCATTGCAAAGCGTACTCCGGAGTACATCAAAGAGAAAATAAGGGACGGCAAGGCTGTCATTGCCATTGCAGAGGACGGTTCGCTTGCCGGATATTCATATATTGAAACCTGGGGCCATACAAAGTTTGTGGCAAACTCGGGACTTATCGTTGCACACGAACACAGAAAGACAGGTCTTGCAAGAAGAATCAAGCACAAGACATTTGAACTTTCCAGAATGATGTTCCCCTATGCGAAGATTTTCAGCATCACTACCGGCCTTGCTGTGATGAAGATCAACACAGAGATGGGCTTCAAGCCGGTTACGTTCTCTGAACTTACAGACGACAAGGAGTTCTGGGCAGGATGCGAGGGATGCAAGAATTTTGACATTCTTGTAAGGAACGACCACAAGCTATGCCTTTGCACCGGACTTCTTTATGACCCTAAATGGGAGACTGAGAAGAAAAAGGAAGAGGAGAGCAAGGAGAACACTAGCCTGATTGCAAAGGTGGGCAAAGGAATTGCAAAGCCTTTCAAGGCAATGGGCAAGAAGCTTAAAGGATAGCCACAGGCGATAATATACAGGCCATAATGTAGAGGCCATGGTGCACCTGCCTTAATGCACCTGCCTGATCATAGGGCCAGGGGAGATAAAACAGTGTAAAATAATAACGTAACAACATATAATCATGAAAGAGAAAGTAGTTTTGGCATTCAGCGGTGGATTGGACACATCATTCTGCGTGCCATATTTAAAAAATGAGAAAGGTTTGGAGGTTCACACAATCATGGTGAACACAGGTGGATTTTCAGCAGAAGAGGTAAAGAGAATTGAGGAGAGAGCACTTCAGCTGGGTGCTGCAAGCCACGTAACAGTAGACGCAGTAGAGAGCTACTACAACAACGGCATCAAATACCTTATTTTTGGAAATATCCTTAAGAACTCAACATATCCGCTTTCAGTAAGCTCGGAGAGAATCTTCCAGGCTCTTGAAGTATTGAGGCACGTGAAGAAGATTGGTGCAACCAACGTAGCTCACGGAAGTACAGGTGCCGGCAATGACCAGGTAAGGTTTGACATCGTATTTGAGATCCTTGCCCCAGAGGTAAACATCATCGCCCCTATCAGAGAGCTTCAGTTGAGCAGAAAAGAGGAGATTGACTATCTTGTAAAGAACGGTTTCAACTTCAGCTGGGAGAAGAGCAAATACTCAATCAACCAGGGTATCTGGGGAACCAGCATCGGAGGTGTTGAGACCCTTAACTCAAGCGGATACCTTCCAGAGGAGGCTTACCCGCATCCGGTAGTGAAAACCGGCGAGGAGAAAGTTACAATTGAGTTCCGCAATGGAGAGCCTGTAGCCCTTAACGGTACAGAGATGAAACCGGTTGACCTTATCCACGCTTTGGCAGAGATTGCAAACGGCTATGGCTGCGGCAGGGACATGCACGTTGGTGACACCATCATTGGCATCAAGGGCCGCGTAGGCTTTGAGGCTGCAGCTCCGCTAATCATCATCAAGGCGCACCACCTATTGGAGAAACACACTCTTGTTAAAGAGCAGCTGTACTGGAAAGAGCTTATCGCAAACTACTACGGCCAGCTTATGCACGAGGCACAGTACCTTAACCCTGTAATGAGAGACATGGAGAAATTCCTTGAGAGCACACAGAGCAGCGTAAACGGTACAGTAGAGGTGCTTTTGAGACCATACAACTTCTTTGTGTTGGGCTGCAAGAGCCAGTATGACCTTATGAGCTCAAAATTCGGCGAGTACGGAGAGATGAACAAATCATACACCGGAAGAGACGTTGTAGGATTCACCAAAGTCCTTTCAAACCCATTGAAGATCTACTACAGCCTTCACGAGGACGAGAAAGAGCAGGCCAGCAAAAACTAATTACCCGTACAAGGCATGAAAAAAATCAAAGCTGCAATTGCAGGCGGAACAGGATACACCGCAGGAGAGCTATTGAGAATCCTTATCTACCATCCCAACGTGGAGGTAACAAGTGTACTCAGCACAACCAGCGTAGGCCAGAGCATCAGTTCTGTACACAGAGACCTTTTTGGTGAGACAGACCTTTGCTTCACAGACCAGATTGGCACTCCCGACGTTGTATTCCTCTGCCTTGGCCACGGCCTGTCAAAGGAGTTCATAGACAACACCCCTCTTCCCGACGGTTGCAAGATCATTGATTTGGGCAACGACTTCCGTCTGGACCCGCACTACAAGGGAAGGGAGTTCATCTACGGACTCACCGACACCTTTAAGGAGAAAATCCTGAAGGCAGACAACATTGCAAACCCGGGTTGCTTTGCAACAGCAATCCAGAGTGCAATAGCTCCACTTGCAAAAGCTGACGCCATAACCGACGACGTTCATGTAACTGCAATCACCGGATCAACCGGAGCAGGCAAGAAACCTGGCGAGAAGAGCCACTTCAGCTACCGCAACAACAACCTTTCAATCTACAAGAACTTCACCCACCAGCACCTTGGTGAGATTGGACGTACAATGAAGGAGCTTTGCGGCAAGGAGCCACAGATCAACTTTGTACCTATGAGAGGTGACTTTGCAAGGGGAATCTTTGCAAGCGTATACACAAAGTGGAACGGCATAAAGAAAGCTGACGGCACTGTAGGAACAACCTTGGAGGATGCAGTTGAGTACTTTGAGCAGTACTACAAGGAGTCTCCGTTCATCCACGTATCAAAAGAGGACGTGAGCCTAAAAGAGGTTGTGAACACCAACAAGGTGCTACTGCACATTGAGCTCCACAACGGCTACATCCACATTGCCTCAATCATAGACAACCTTGTAAAAGGTGCCAGCGGACAGGCAGTTGAGAACATGAACATGATATTCGGCCTTGAGCAGACCACCGGTCTGAGATTCAAGCCGAACGCATTCTAACAAAGAAAGAGATGAATTTATTTGACGTATATCCGTTATGGAACATTGAGCCTGCAAAGGGCCAGGGATGCAAAATATGGGACAAGGACGGAGTTGAGTACCTTGATCTTTACGGCGGACACGCTGTAATTAGCATAGGCCACGCCCACCCTACCTATACCCAGATGATTACAGAGCAGGTAAACAGCCTTGGATTCTACTCAAACGCAGTGCAGAACCCGTTGCAGAAACAGCTTGCAAAAGAGCTGGGCGAGATCTGCGGATACCCTGAACATGCACTGTTCCTATGCAACAGCGGTGCAGAGGCCAACGAGAACGCCCTTAAAGTGGCATCGTTCCACACCGGCAGAAAGAAAGTGCTTGCATTGGGCAAGGCATTCCACGGCAGGACCAGCGGTGCAGTTGAGGCAACCGACAACCCTAAAATCCAGGCACAGTTCAACAGAAACGGCAACATCACCTTCATCCCGATGAATGATGCGGCTGCCGCAGCAAAAGAGCTGCAGACAAAAGAGTACGCAGCAATCATCATTGAGGGAATACAGGGTGTAGCAGGAATCTTCACACCGGATGCATCATACCTCAAGCAGGTACGCCAGCTGTGTGACGAGACCGGCACTGTACTTATCATGGATGAGATCCAGAGCGGATACGGCCGCAGCGGCAAATTCTTTGCACACCAGCACGCAGGTGTAGAGGCAGACATTGTCTCTATGGCCAAAGGCATTGCAAACGGCTTCCCTGTGGGTGCAATAATCGTATCTCCAAAGATTGAGCCTTGGCACGGAATGCTGGGCACCACATTTGGAGGCAACCACCTTGCATGTGCAGCAGCACTTGCAGTACTGAAGGTTATCAGAGAGGAGAACCTTGTGGAAAACGCTGCTATAATGGGCAAATACTTCATGGAGAGGCTTGCCAAATACACAGGCGAGGGAAAAGCATTCAAGGAACTCAGAGGCGAGGGCCTTATGATTGGAATTGAGGTTAACCCAGGATATGAGGAGACCAGAAACAGGCTTCTGTTTGAGAAGAAGATCTTTACCGGCGGTGCCGGCAAGACTGTCATGAGACTTCTTCCTCCTCTATGCGTAGGCAAGGCAGAAGCAGACAGATTCTTCACAGCACTTGACGAACTGATAGGATAACATTTTGACCCATCCCCGTTTGGAAAAATTACGGCATATGAGAAATTTCATTACAGTAAAAGATATGGGCAACCTTGAGCTTGCCCTTGAAAAAGCAAAATACGTAAAGGAGAACCCTTATGCAGACTGCGAGCTTGGAAAAAACAAGACCATGCTCCTTATCTTCTTCAACTCAAGCTTGAGAACCAGGTTGAGCACACAGAAGGCTGCATTGAACTTGGGCATGAACGTAATTGTGCTTGACATCAACCAGGGTGCGTGGAAACTTGAGACAGAGCGCGGAGTGGTTATGGACGGTGACAAGCCCGAGCACATTCTTGAGGCTATCCCAGTAATGGGAAGCTACTGCGACATCATTGGTGTAAGAAGCTTCGCAAACTTTGCAAGCAAGGCAGACGACTACGGCGAGAAGATCATCAGCCAGTTCATTCAGCTGTCGGGAAAACCGGTAATCAGCCTTGAGGCGGCCACTAGACATCCTCTTCAGAGCTTTGCAGACCTCATTACCATCAATGAGTACAAGAAAGTTGCAAAACCTAAAGTGGTGTTGAGCTGGGCTCCGCATCCAAAGGCTCTTCCGCAGGCTGTTCCAAACTCTTTTGCAGAGTGGATGATTGCTGCAGGATATGACCTTGTGATCACACATCCAAAAGGATACGAGCTTGACCCGCAGTTTACCCAGGGCGCTACAATTGAGTACGACCAGGACAAGGCGTTTGAGGGTGCTGACTTCGTATACGGCAAGAACTGGAGCGCATATGCAGACCCTAACTACGGCCAGGTGCTTTGCACAGACAAGAGCTGGACAATTGACGAGAGAAAAATGGCCCTTACCAACAACGGCTACTTCATGCACTGCCTTCCTGTAAGAAGGAACATGATTGTTACCGACGGCGTTATTGAGAGCCCCAACTCACTTGTCATTCCAGAGGCGGCAAACAGGGTTGTTTCTGCACAGACTGTAATTAAGGAGATCCTATTGGGCTTGAAATAATATGGAGAAAGTAAAGATTGTAAAGATTGGGGGCAATATTGTAGACAACCCGCAGGCACTAGAGCTGTTTCTGGACAATTTCCACAAGCTGGAAGGCCCCAAGGTGCTTATCCACGGAGGCGGCAAGATTGCAAGCCAGCTCTCAAAAGAGCTTGGCCTTGAGGTGAAGATGCATAACGGCAGAAGAATCACAGATTACGAGACTCTCAAGCTTGTAACCATGGTTTATGCCGGCCTTATAAACAAGCAGATTGTGGCGGCCCTCCAGCAGAGGGGGTGCAAGGCTGTAGGCCTTTCAGGAGCAGACGGCAATTCCGTTCCTGCAGTAAAGAGGGCTGCAAACCCTATAGACTGGGGATTTGTGGGAGATGTAAACCCTGCAGACATCAATGCAGATTTCCTTCAGCTGCTGCTTGAGGGAGGCTATGTTCCGGTATTCTGTGCAATTACACACGACACCAACGGCTCATTGCTGAACACCAATGCAGATACAATGGCGTCGAGCCTTGCCAGGGCACTGTCGGGAAGATTCCTCACTTCATTGGTGTACTGCTTTGAGAAGGATGGTGTGCTTGCCAACCCTGATGATGACTCATCTGTGATTCCTCTTATTACCAGGGAGAGCTACAAGGATCTTCTTGAGAAGGGGATGATTGTTGGAGGAATGATCCCTAAATTGGACAATGCATTTGCCGCATTGGAGAACGGCGTTGCAGAGGTGTTCATCAAGCACGCAGACAATTTGCTTAACAATAAGGAGACACTGCTTCAGCTGTAGTATGGAGAATATAGGGCAAATGACCGCCAGCGCAGTTGGACTGCTTAAAAGGATGACCGCAATCCCTTCCCTCTCGTTTCAGGAGGAGGAAAGGAGTGCGTTCCTTTTTTCAGAGCTGTCACATAGGGCTGACATTGCAAACGCAACCGCACAGAACGGGAAGATTGTTGTAGAGAGGCTTTACAATAATATAATATTGTATAAGGAGAGCCTCTGCAGCGGCAAGCCTGTACTGATGCTCAATTCGCATATAGACACCGTACCTCCGGCTGCGGCATACACCTTTGACCCGTTTTCTCCGTTTGAGAAGGACGGAGCCGTGTACGGACTGGGTACAAATGACGACGGTGCCAGTGTTGTGAGCCAGATTGAGGCCTTCTTCCACTTTGCACAGGAGGACACCCTTGCGGTAAACCTGATGCTTGTATTGAGCGCAGAGGAAGAGAGGAGCGGAAACACCGGAATCATCAAGTTTGTGGAGGAGTTCCCTCTGCAGCCAGATTTTGCAATCATAGGAGAGCCTACAGGAATGGAGGCAGCAGTAGCCGAGAGAGGTCTTCTTGTTCTCGACGGTACAGCAACCGGAGTGAGCGGACACGCAGCCCGCAATGAAGGGGTAAATGCCCTTTACATTGCTCTGGACGACATCAGCA
>CALCHD010000213.1 GCA_937901105.1 uncultured Bacteroidales bacterium
AAGATTATTTTCGGTTAATCTCTGAAGTTTGCTTTCTCTTTCAAAATCCGCTTTTAACTGAATCTACAAACAGATACGAGGCTCCTGTATTTGACAAGATTACAGAGGATCATTATGTGCCTGCCTTTGAGGCTGCAATTGCAGAGGGCAAAAAGGAGATTGAAGCAATTGTAAACAACCCTGCGGAGCCTACATTTGAGAACACTATTCTTGAGCTTGAGTATGCAGGCAGCACCTTGAACAGGGTTGCAGGCATTTTCTATAACCTTAACGAGGCAAATACCAGCGACAAGATGCAGGAGATTGCAGAGCAGATCTCTCCAATGATGACAGAGTATTCTCTATCAATTATGCTTAACGAGAAGCTTTTTGAGAGAGTTAAGGCAGTATATGAGAAAAGGGAGTCTTTGGGTCTTGGCCAGGAGGAGGCAAAGCTTCTTGAGAAGACATACAAGGGCTTTGCAGACAACGGAGCAAACCTTTCACCTGAAGACAAGGCCAAATACAGCAAGATTCAGGAGGAGCTTTCACTTGCTACCCTAAAATTTGGCAAGAACTCCTTGGCTGCAACAAATGCATTCATCATGCACCTTACCAGCGAGGATGACCTTGCAGGCCTTCCGGAGTTTGTAAAGGAGGCAGCTGCATTTGAGGCAAAGAATAGAGGCCTTGAGGGTTGGGTGATTACACTTCAGTACCCTAGCATGAGCCCATTCATGCAGTACAGCCAGAAGAGGGAGTTGAGGGAGAAGCTTTGGAAAGCGTCCAACGCAAAATGTATTGAGGGCGAGTCAAGCAACCTTGAGATCATCAAGCAGATCGTTGACTTGAGAATTCAGGAGGCAAACCTTCTTGGCTACAACACATACGCAGACATGGCCCTTAAGGACCGTATGGCAAAAGATGCTGGTACAGTAAACGCATTCCTTCAGAACCTTCTGGAGAAGTCGCTTCCTTTTGCAAAGAAAGATGTTAAGGCTGTAGCTGACTATGCAAAGGCAAACGGCTTTAAAGGTGAGCTTATGCCTTGGGACTTCTCGTACTATTCAGAGATGCTTAAAAAGGAGAAATACTCGTTGAACGATGAGATCTTGAAACCTTACTTCAAGCTTGAGAATGTTAAAGAGGCTGTATTTGCTTTGGCAGATTCACTATATGGCCTTAAATTCACCCCTGCAGCAGATATTCCTGTATACCATCCTGATGTAACTGCTTATGAGGTAACTGATGCAAATGGCAGACATATGGCATTGTTCTATGCAGACTTCTTCCCAAGAGCAAGCAAGGGCAGCGGTGCATGGATGACATCATTCCGCGAGCAGAGCTTTACTAAAGACGGCAAGACAGAGAAGAGGCCTCATGTTTCAATTGTGTGCAACTTTACAAAACCTACTGCAACCGAGCCTTCACTTCTTACTTTCTACGAGGTGACCACTTTCCTTCATGAGTTCGGACATGCATTGCACGGCATCCTTGCAGAGGGCAAATATGCATCGCTTACAGGTACCAGCGTATCTAGAGACTTTGTTGAGCTTCCTTCGCAGATTATGGAGAACTGGGCAACCGAGAAAGAGTATCTTGCTTCATTTGCAAAACACTATAAGACTGGTGAGGTAATTCCGCAGGAGCTTATTGACAAGATCATTGAGTCAAAGAACTACAACAGCGGCTACGCAAGTGTAAGGCAGCTTCAGTTTGGCATCAACGATATGGCATGGCATACCCTTACAGCTGTTCCGCAGACAGACCCTGTAGCGTTTGAGAAAGAGGCTGTGAAAGCATGTGCCCTTATGCCGGATGTGCCTGGAACAGCATTCTCTCCTTCATTCGGCCATATCTTCAGTGGCGGATATGCAGCAGGCTACTATTCATACAAATGGGCAGAGGTTCTTGAGGCTGATGCATTCCAGGTGTTCAAGGAGACAGGTATCTTCAACAAGGAGACTGCAGAGAAGTTCCGCAAGGAGATCCTTTCTAGAGGAAGCATTGAGGATGCAGATGTAATCTACAGAAACTTCCGCGGCAGGGATCCGGAGCCGGATGCATTGCTTAAGAAATTTGGAATGGTGAAATAATATGAAACGCATTTTTTCAATATGCATAATGGTGGCGCTTGCGGGCGCCACTTTTGCACAGGACAAGGTATTCAGCATAACAGCATCCCCTGCGGAGAATACCAGAAGGGAGATGAACTTCAGCTGGGCAACCGATAAGGAGATACCAAGCGCCATGCTTGAGGTGACTGCTGCAAATGACCAGTACTGGAAGAGGTCCAAAGTGCAGATGTTCAATGGTGAATATTGTGCAACATACGACAACCAGTACTCAAAGATGGCCAACGGCCAGAACTTCTATGAAGATGTGAAGATAAACAAGTACAATGCCTCAATGGGCAGCTTGAGAAGGAACACCAGGTACAAATACAGGATCATTGCAGGTGGTGACACCAGTGATGTGCGCTACTTCAAGACATCGGGAAGAAGGAGCTGGGAGGCGTGCATAATTTCTGATTTCCATGCATATGCTCCGCTATACGGCAGAACGGAGTCGGCCATGAAGATGATCTCTGCAGTGGAGAAGTATGGCAAGCCGTTTGACTGGGTCCTTCACCTTGGAGACATTACTGCCTGGGGCGGATGCTATTCTTTCTGGCAGAGCCTGTACAAGGAGGAGCCTTTCAAGAACTATATGTGGGCCGGGGTTAACGGCAATCACGACAACATGACCCGCACAAACAAGGGGAACACCAACAAGTTCTTCAGGGATGCGGCGGCTTATCCCCTTAACGGATATGAGGGGGAGATGGGAGTGTGCTACTTCTTCAAATATTCAGATGTGCTGTTCATAATGCTCAACAACGAGAATATGCGCAGCGAGGAGGGGCTGCAGGCTGCCCAGAACTGGGTAAGGGAGGTTGTGAAGAACAACCCTGCCCGCTACAAGGTGGTTTGTGAACACTATCAGTGGTTCTTTGGAGAAACAGGAAAATCATCACAATACTCCCGATGGTCTGAGCTTTTTGACCAGCTTGGGATTGACCTTGCCCTTCTCGGGTATCACTCTGGACCAGCTGACGGAGAAACGGTAGGATTTCAGTCCCAGCTGCTTCATTAATGCGACATCTTCCTTCCAGTGGTGATAATGGTCACAGCTCACATGGCAGTTGTCGCCGTTTTTGATGCGCTTGGCAGGCGCTACATCCCAAATGCTGGGGGTTCTGCCGCCCTCGTTCCATCCACCTTCCACCTGGGCAGATGCGGATGCTGCGCCCCACAGAAAGTCTTTGGGAAATACAGTTTCACTCATAAATCATTCCTCCTCAATAGAGAAAGTAAATTGCTTAAAATCCAGTTTTCCGGTTCCGCAGAATCGGAAATACAATGCATGGACACCGTCTGGAATAGAGACTGCTATATTGGCATTTCTCCATTGGTCAGACCGCTGAATCGGGATCTTACCGCAGATGCTGCCCTCCGGTTTTGTTCGGACTTCCAATGTGCCGTTACCACTTCCGCGGGTCGTAACTGTGATTGTTTTGACGCCTTGGAATTCAAAATACTTGTAGCCAATTGTCGTATTGTTCGTGACAACCACGATCCGCTCGCCACCTGAGCAGGTGATATAGGGAATATCCTT
>CALCHD010000214.1 GCA_937901105.1 uncultured Bacteroidales bacterium
ACGCCTACTGACTCGAATACAGCACGCATCGCACCACCCGCCTTAACTCCTGTACCGGCAGCAGCTGGTTTCATGAATACGCTTGCGCCACCAAATTTAGCGGTCTGCTCGTGAGGAATAGTACCTTTGTATACTGGAACTTTAACAAGGTTCTTTTTAGCATCCTCAATACCTTTTGAGATAGCTGTGGTAACCTCGTTAGCTTTACCCAAACCGTATCCTACTACTCCATTCTCATCACCTACAACAACTATTGCTGCAAAACTGAAGTGACGACCACCTTTTGTTACTTTAGTAACTCTTCTAACTGCAACTAGTCTATCTTTAAGCTCTAGCTCGGTAGTTTTTACCTTTTTTACATTCATATTTGCCATAGTTTCTTAGAATTTAAGACCACCCTCGCGAGCGGCATCAGCCAAACTTTTTACTCTACCATGATAAAGGTTACCTCCACGGTCAAATGCAACCTCAGTAATACCTTTAGCAAGAGCGCGCTCTGCAGCAGCTTTTCCAACCAAAGCAGCTACCTCTGTTTTGGTCTTACCGTTTGCCTGCTCAGCGATTGCTTTATCTCTTGATGAAGCAGCAGCAAGTGTAACGCCGTTTACATCATCGATCAACTGCACGTAAATCTGGCAGTTGCTTCTAAATACACACATTCTTGGTTTCTGAGCTGTACCATTAACCACTTTACGAATGCGATAATGTATTCTTTTCTTTCTTTCAATTTTATTAATAGCCATAAAACCTTCTCCTTATTATTTAGCGCCAGCTGATTTACCAGCCTTACGACGAAGTTGTTCACCAACAAACTTAATACCTTTACCTTTGTATGGCTCAGGTTTGCGCAATGAGCGAATTTTAGCAGCAACCATACCCAATAGCTGTTTGTCGCAGCTCTTAAGTACTAGGATAGGGTTAGCACCCTTCTTAACTGGCTCTGCCTCACCTTTAATCTCTGCAGGAAGCTCAAAGTGAATGTCATGCGAGAAACCAAGGTTGAACTCTAGGATCTGGCCTTTAACCTCAACACGGAAACCAACACCAACAAGCTCCTGTCTTGTCTGGAAACCGGTTGAAACTCCAACAACCATGTTGTTGATTAGAGCACGGTACAAACCATGCAATGAACGATGGCGCGGCTGATCTGTAGGTCTTGTTACAGTCACTACGCCTCCCTCTACAGCTACTTTGATGTCAGCATCAACTTTCTGTGCCAACTCGCCTAGCGGGCCTTTGACCTTAACCACGTTATCGTTACCTACTGTAACAGTTACTCCTTGTGGAAGGCTTACAGGTAATTTTCCTATTCTTGACATAGTAAAAAATTGTGTTAATTAATAAAGATTAGTAAACATAACATAGAACCTCACCACCTACATTAAGGTTTCTTGCCTCTTTGTCAGTAATGATACCCTTGTTAGTTGAAAGAATTGCAATACCCAAACCGTTCAATACTCTAGGCATAGTAGCTACGCCAGCGTACTGTCTCAAACCAGGTTTACTGATACGGATGATTTTTTTGATTGCTGATTTTTTGCTCTCAGGATGATATTTAAGAGCGATTTTGATAGTGTTGAAAGGAGTGCCCTCAACTACTTTGTAACTTAGGATGTAACCCTTCTCATGTAGAACGCGGGTCATCTCTACTTTCATTTTTGACGCAGGAATCTCAACCACCTTGTGGCCAGCTAGCGCTGCATTACGGATTCTTGTCAAAAAGTCTGCTATTGGATCAGTCATTTTTAAATGGTTTTTTTAGAAATCGACTCCCGCAGGAGCCCGATATCCAACGTTAATACTTTTTTTTTTATATAACAGAAGGTGGCATCGCATTCATGATGCAATGCTCACCTGTATGTTCATGTTACCAGCTAGCCTTGTGAACGCCAGGGATAAGTCCTTTGCTGGCCATCTCACGGAACTGGATACGGCTAATACCGAAAATACGCATGTATCCTTTTGGTCTGCCGGTTAGTGAGCAACGGTTGTGCTGACGAACTGGGCTAGAGTTTTTAGGGAGTTTGTCAAGAGCAGCGTAGTCGCCAGCCTCTTTCAACTGTTTGCGTTTCTCAGCATATTTGGCACATAGTTTTGCACGTTTTACCTCACGTGCCTTCATTGATTCTTTTGCCATTATCTTTCCTCTTTAGTTATTCGTACTATTTTTTAAAAGGCAAACCAAACTCACGTAGAAGTGCAAAAGCCTCCTCGTCTTTCTCGGTTGAAGTTGTGAAAGTGATCTCCATACCTAGAACTTTGGTAATCTTGTCAATGTCAATCTCAGGGAAGATGATCTGCTCTTTGATACCTAGAGTATAGTTACCTCTGCCGTCAAGTTTCTGGTTGATACCTTTGAAATCTCTGATTCGTGGAAGAGATACAGCAATAAGTCTCTCAAGGAACTCATACATTCTTGCACCACGCAAAGTAACTTTAACGCCGATTGGCATACCTTTACGAAGCTTGAAGTTTGAGATATCTTTCTTAGAGTAAGTCAACACTGCCTTCTGACCGGTGATCATTGTAAGCTCCTGCTGTGCAACCTCGATAAGTTTCTTGTCAGCTACAGCCTGGCCCATACCCTGGTTGATGGTGATCTTCTCCAAAACAGGAACCTGCATAACTGTCTTGTAACCGAAGTCCTTCATCAATTTTGCAACGATCTCCTCTTTGTATTTCTTCTGTAGAGAAGGAACATAACCCTCTACAGTAACATTCTTAATCTCTGCCATTATTTTATTTCCTCCCCAGATTTTTTAGCATAGCGAACCAGCTTACCGTTCTCGTTAAGTCTGCGGCCAATTTTAGTAGCACCGCCTTTAACTGGATCTACAACCTGCAAATTAGAAATATGAATACCAGCCTCTTGCTTGATGATTCCACCCTGTGGATTCTGAGCATTTGGTTTAGTGTGTTTGCTTACCATGTTGAGACCCTCAACAATGGCGCGATTGTTCTCTTTGTCAACGCTAAGAACTTTACCGGTTTTACCCTTCTCGTTACCTGCGTTTACGTAAACCATATCGCCTTTCTTAATATGTAACTTCTTATTCATAATAGTGTCCTTAATATTATAGCACCTCTGGAGCTAGTGAAACAATCTTCATGTAATTGTCACGCAACTCTCTGGCAACTGGTCCAAAAATACGGGTACCGCGAACCTCACCCTGGTTATTCAAAAGAACGCAAGCGTTCTCGTCAAATCTGATGTAAGAGCCATCTGCACGACGAATCTCTTTTTTTGTACGAACTACAACAGCTTTGGAAACTGAACCCTTCTTTGCATCTGCACCAGGGATAGCGCTTTTTACAGCAACTACAATCTTGTCACCAACGCTAGCGTAGCGACGGCGAGTACCGCCTAGCACACGAATACAAAGAACCTCCTTTGCACCGCTGTTATCTGCTACCAATAATCTTGATTCTTGTTGTATCATGGCTTATTTAACTTTTTCTACGATTTCTACTAATCTCCAGCATTTTGACTTGCTCAATGGACGAGTCTCCATAATTCTTACAGTATCGCCCTCGCTGCACTCATTCTTCTCATCATGAGCAACGAATTTAGTGGTTTTATTTACGAACTTTCCGTAAATAGGGTGTTTCTCTTTTGTTTTTACTGCAACTACGATAGATTTCTCCATTTTGTTGCTAACCACTACACCTATTCTTTCTTTACGAAGTTTTCTTTCCATGAATCCTCAATTATTTGTCCAACTGGCTCAACACTGTAAGCATTCTGGCAATATTTTTTCTTGCTTTCTTAATTTTAGATGAATCCTCTAATGGAGAGATTGCATGATTCATCTTAAGTGTGTCAAGATTTGCTCTCTCTGCGTCAATGCGCTCTTGCAAATCCTTTGCAGACAATTCACGTATTTCAGCTATTTTCATCTTCTTGTTCTCCATTAAATATTATTCAACATAATCTCTGCGAACTACGAATTTTGTAGTAACAGGCAATTTCTGTGCGCCAAGGCGTAGAGCCTCTTTTGCAACCTCCATTGGAACGCCCTCGATCTCGATTAGCATTCTGCCAGGAGTAACTGGTGCAACGAATCCCTCTGGAGCACCCTTACCTTTACCCATACGTACCTCTGCAGGTTTCTTGGTGAATGGTTTGTCAGGGAAAATACGGATCCAAATCTTACCCTCACGTTTCATATAACGAACTACGGCCTGACGTGCAGCCTCAATCTGTTGTCCGGTCATCCAGCAGCTTTCCAAGGTTTTGATACCGAATGATCCAAAAGCCAACTGATTACCTCTCTGGGCTACGCCCTCATACGGCCTTTCTGCTGTCTTCTAAATTTGGTTTTCTTTGGTTGTAACATAACTCTTAATATAAATTATTGATTCTCAGCAACTTGGCTGTAACGGAGCCGAATTACCGGGTTGCAAAGATACACATTTATTTTAATATGCAAATCTTTTTTTGAAAATTTCAACAATTTTGGTCAAAAAAATCCAATACCCAACATATGCATTCTCACGCAGTTACACGAATCAAAAAAAATTCCGCACCCCCAATTTGGTCTGAATTGGAAAGTGCGGAACCGCTATTGTAAAATTGTCTTCCCGACAGTTTATTTTTTCTCTTTGGCCATCTGTTTTGCAACCTTTATGGTCTCCTCCCATACTCTCATGAAGTTGCCTCCCCAGAACATCTCAAGCTCCTTCTCTGTATATCCCCTCCTCAAAAGCTCCACTGTAAGGTCCTTCATCTTTGAGCAGTCCTGGAAATCCACCATGCCGCCGCCACCGTCAAAATCTGTACCCAGGCCTATATGTTCAGGGCCTACAAGATTCTTGATATGGTCGATATGGTCTGCAAGATGCACTATCTTGGTCTCGCTTTTAGGGACATTGGTAAGACACCATCTTCCGGTGGCAATCTGGATCACTCCGCCTGTAGCTGCAATATCCTTTATCTCCTGGTCTGAAAGGTTTCTGGGATGATCCTTGATTGCTCTCACAGAAGAGTGTGATGCAAAAATAGGAGCCTTGCTCAACTCAATAATATCATACAGGGTGGAAGTGCTCGCATGAGAAACATCCACAAGCATTCCAAGCTCATTCATCCTCCTTACAACCTGCTTGCCGAACTCTGAAAGTCCGCCATGCCCGTTAGGATTATGATATCTTGAGGCATCACAGATATCATTGGTATAGTTGTGGCACAAAGTGATATACCTGCATCCGGCATTGTAAAAAGAGTCCACTTTTGCCAGGTCGAGCCCCACTCCGTATCCATTCTCATTCCACACTCTTGAGGAACTAAATATGGAGTTAAACTTAAATCTTCTACTTCATAGATTCCTTTTACAGCACCTGCTTTTCGATCTGGGTATGTTTCTCCCGATAATCCTTGATATACATATTTATCTGCAAGTGTAGGCATAATAAAGCGAAGTCCAAAAACTGGTAATTCAGGCAATCCATTTGCACCCACATAATGAACTTTCACAATAATATTTCCCGCTTCGTTCACTGTATATGTAACTGA
>CALCHD010000215.1 GCA_937901105.1 uncultured Bacteroidales bacterium
AATTGTAGGCAACCTCTAAAAACTCTTTTTTGAGAATACGAGCAGAAGATTTTGGGCGCAGAGGAAAGAATCTATGCTCTTGAGGTTCAGATCTATGCTGAACTGGTGGCTAAGATTCAGTCCAGGATTTCGGTGATTCAGAGCAACTGCCGTATCCTGGCCCGCCTGGACGTCCTTTCGGGTTTTGCAGATCTTGCAATTACCAATAACTACTGTCGTCCTAAGGTCAACGACGGTAAAATTATAGATATCAAGCAGGGACGTCATCCGGTCATCGAGACCTTGATGCCTGCAGGAGAGGAATTCGTCCCGAATGATGTGTTTCTTGATAATGAATCCCAGCAGGTGATCATTCTGACAGGTCCGAACATGGCGGGTAAATCTGCCCTTCTTCGTCAGACTGCACTCATAGTGCTGATGGCTCAGGTCGGATCGTTCGTGCCGGCTTCGGCAGCGGAAATCGGCTACTGCGACAAGATATTCACCCGCGTGGGAGCGTCGGACAACATCTCCCGCGGAGAGTCTACATTTATGGTGGAGATGACAGAGACCTCCACAATCCTGCACAACCTCTCAGAGAGATCTCTTATTCTTCTCGACGAGATAGGCCGTGGCACAAGTACCTTTGACGGCATGTCAATCGCTTGGGCCATAGTGGAATACATCCACCAGCACAGGGAGAGGGCAAAGACCCTGTTTGCCACCCACTACCACGAGCTCAACGAACTTGAGGAGATTTATCCAAGGGTGAAGAACTACCATATCTCCGTTAAGGAGGTAGACAACAAGGTTATCTTCTTGAGGAAACTTTGCGAGGGAGGAGTTGCCCACAGTTTTGGTATCCATGTTGCCCGTATGGCCGGTATGCCGCAGCAGGTGGTGGATTCTGCCCAGAGAACCCTTAATATGCTTGAGCAGAAAGGGGATTCGCAGTGGGAGGCCCGCGAGGGTGCCGGTGTGGTGGAGGATTCCGAGGAGCCGCAGGCTAGGGAGGCTTCAGGAATTGGGGCGAAGAAGGTTAAAGGATCTGTCGGGAAGAAGAAAAAGGAGAGTGCGGCAGACAATTTGCAGCTCTCGTTCTTCCAGTTGGAGGATCCGTTGCTTTGCGATCTTAGAGACAGCATTAAGGCAATGGATATCAATACAATGTCTCCGCTGGATGCTTTTGATGCCATAAGGAGGCTGAAGGAGAAGTTGGGTCTGAAACATTAAGAATCTTTAAAATATTTTGTGGGGATGGAGAAGTTGTACAGAGAGAGCGTGGCATTTGCCTTTTCACAGTTGCAGGGAGACAGGTTCAGGACCTTCCTCTCGCTGCTGGGTGTGAGTATTGGCATTTTTTCCATTGTGGCCATATTCACGGCCATTGATGCCCTTAAGGAAAATGTGAAGAAGGGCTTTGAATCCATGAGCCCTGATGTGGTTATGGTGAGCCAGTGGCCCATGATGGGTGAGGATGAGGAAGGGAATGCCAATATGGCCGGTGAGTTCAGATGGTGGGAGTATATGCGCCGCCCAAAGACATCCTATGAGGATTTCCGTTACCTGCAGGAGAATTCGCAGTTGGGAGAGGATATCTCCTTTTCCATATATACAACATCCACAGTCCGTTACGGCAGAAAATCGGTAAACCGCACCACTGTTGAGTGCATCACCCACAACTACAACAAGATTGTAGCCATGGAGATGGCTCAAGGGCGTTATTTTACTCCCGACGAAGATTCCCGTGGCACCTCGGTTGCCATCCTCGGCCACTCCCTGGCCCAGGAACTTTTTGGCGATGAGGTTACCCCTATAGGGGAGAAGATTAAGGTTGGGCCAACGGTGGCCACAGTAATTGGTGTGATTGAGAAGCAGGGTGAGAGTATGGTGAGCCTTGGGAATGTGGACAATACGTTGTACGTACCGCTGAACTTCGGACGCTATATGGTAAACCCCCGCTGGGCCGACAACTCCATTTATGCAACCCCTGCTCCAGGTGTGGCCCAGGATGATCTCATAGGGGAACTCCGCCTGCTGATGCGTTCCCACAGGCGCCTTTCTCCCGGCGAAAAAAACAATTTCTCAATAAACGGAATGACCCTGCTCCAGGACAGCGTGCAGCAGATATTCTCCCTCATTTCCGTTGTAGGGTGGATTATAGCCGGGTTCTCCCTACTGATAGGTGGCTTTGGCATTGCCAACATCATGTTTGTATCCGTTAAGGAACGCACCAATATAATAGGCATCCAGAAAGCCCTTGGTGCCAAGAAACATGTAATCCTTGTTCAGTTCCTCGTTGAGGCCGTAGTGCTCGCCATAGCCGGCGGCATAGTGGGTATCCTGCTGGTATTGCTGGTTGTGCTGCTGCTCCCCGCTACAGATGGCTTCACCTTCTCCCTCTCCCTTGCAAATGTCCTCTGGGGAGTTGCAATTGCTTCAGTAATTGGTGTGCTGTCGGGAATACTCCCAGCCTGGAAAGGGGCTTCGCTCAATCCGGTGGATGCTATTAACAGCAAGTGAGTTTACTAAGCTGCAAGACTTGTGTCAAAAAGGGGAAAGCGACAAAGGCAATGTGTGTGCATTGTAAAATCTGCCATTAGAATTCAAGTAAATACTGATTAATTGCTGAACCTGATTTTAAGCAAATGATAGCTGTTTTGTTATCTCTAAATATTACAGAAATTGGATCTTGAAGTGATGTCTTATAAGAAAACAATAATTGTATATCAAGAAGTTTATTTATGCTATATAATTGCACTCGAGAAGACTGATCATTTTGTCTGGGACTATAAATTATAAAATTAGTTTTATTATCATTAAAAATAATATTACCCTCAAAATAATATTTTTTCCCATTTAATTTACTGACTAATATAGTTCCTTCTGAATTATAATCTTCGAATTTTAATTCATAAATATCAAGTTCTTTAATAAATCTGATATATTTGTAAGAACACTCATCAGTGCTAATAAAATTCATAATGTCTTTATTATGCAACTTGAGACTTATTTCAAGATCCGCATTATGCGAATATAAAGTTGTGTCCACAGTATTAGTATTATAATATATATTAATCTGATCATCAATCTCTGTTAGTGCTATGGGTTTTAATTTAGTTACACATCCAAACGGAAGTATGCATAAGAACAATAAATAAGATATATTCTTCATAATTTCTACAAAATATTCTTAGTGGCGAGTAAGTATAAGTAAATGCTTATTTACACCTTTAAGTTGATTATTATATTGGTCCCATCCTCTCTTAATAAGCTTACCTTCAGGACTATAAATAGAGGGTGCTATAATTAGGCATCCTTCTGATATTCCGGCAATATTGTTGCGTTTTGTACTAAAAAAGTTCCCCATAAATCCATTATCTCTAGTTGAATGAATAAAAGTGCCAACCAATGCGTCGTCATAATCTCTATATGGACTAGGATTAATTCCATCTTTTGCCGGAACCTTATTTCTTCCATTAATAGCCCAATGAGACTTTAAATTACCAGACTTGCCACAATAATCATAGTTAACTATATATTCGCCGTCGGCTATAACTCCCCAGCGCGTAGGGTCTGACGTCATTGTATACCCTTGATAATATTCAATATCGTTTTCCCCTTTTGGCCCATAAACTGTAACATCAGCCAAAATAGCACCCTTGCCAAAAATAGAACTATTTTCTCCTAACTTTTCATTTATAGATCCATTAAATACAACAACAGCTTCCCCTGCATATGTACCTTCAATTCCAGCAGCATCTAATTCTTCTTGAGATGTGGCTGTTGTCCATGCATACATTGTTACGGCAGTAAATTGGTGATTATCTTCATCTAATATTATTTGTTCATAACTATACCAATCCTTCCCATACGGATCCACAAACATCACCGGATTATTGACACAATAGTTATAAGCACTGAACGAATAATACTTCTCCGCCAACGGATCCTGCACCAGCCAGCGGGCAATTTTGGCGTCATACATTCTGGCTCCATAATCTAACAAATCAAGGTTGCCAATTGTTTGCTCCTCTTTGCCGTTGAACTTGTAGCGGTTGGTGGTTGTTTGGGCGTATGACTGGCCAAAGGTATGTCTTCCTCCAAACGGGTAGTAGGCATTCTGTTCTATCACTGTACCGCCGCCATTGGTTATAGCTCTTACGCTGCCCAAGTGGTCTTTGTGGTGATAGTGGATTGTCTGGGTGTTGTTGTTCAATGCAATCCTTCCTTGTGAGAAGTCTGTGCTCTCCAGAGTTGCTGCTGTATTTGTACTTGTGTTGTATATCAAAGAACCTATGTAACAGTATCCATTGCCTGCGTTGTCCAAGGCGGTGTATTTGCTTCCGTCGGCAAACCAGGTGTAAGTGGCCTTTGTTGTACCACTTTGGGATACTTTCTGTGGCAAGTTAAGGATATTGTAGCTTATCTGCAAGTTTTTCAGTCCGTCAGTTGTGGCATTTCCGTTGCTGTCATAGCTGTAGGTGGCTGATGCAATTGCTGTGCCGTTGTCTGTGCCGGTTATGGAGGTTATCTTGTTACCGGAGTAGTTGTACGAGTAGTTGTCTTGCAGGGCAGATGCATAGCGTTGCAGAGAGTTGATATTTCCGTTCTTATCATAAGTTATTCCTCTCTCAGTGTAGCTGGTCTGGGCAGTGGTGGAGGTGCCGGAATACAGGGATGAGGATATTAGCCTTCCTTGCTTGTCATAGCTCAGGCCGTAGGTTTGCTGAGTGTTTGCAGCTTGCTGGGTTGCCCATTCGCTTATGTTGCCGCTGTAGAGCGGGGTGGTACCCTTGCTGGTGCTGTAGTAGCTCAAGGTTTGGCTGTAGATGTTTGATGAGCCTTTCTTTGCCTCTTGAGTTGTTGTCCACCCTTGTATATTGTACTTCAAGGTCTCGGTAACACCGTTTCCGTATGTGCGTTTGGCAATGCGCTCCATGTCGTCATAGGTGTAATTTACCGTTGCTGCGGTGGAGCCGTTCAGCTTTGTGCTTTCACTTATAAGTTTTCCTCTGTTATCGTATGTGTATGTTGTGAGTTTGGAAACTGAGCCTGCAATCTCCTCCTTGGTTACAATATTCCCAAGGAAATCATATTTGAAGCTTGTGCGCAGGATATTGCCGTTAGGGTATTTTGTTACCGTCTGTAGCAACTGTGCCAGGTTGTTGTAGTGGTATGCTGTCTCCTTGTATTGCAGGGCATTTCCCTCCTGTAACAGCAGATGCCGCTCATATTTCAGTTCGGCATGGTTGAGATTAGACAGGTCTGCTTGGGATACTGTTGCTGTAGTGGCAAATGCCAGCTCTGATGGTAAGGTATTCAGATTATTATATGTGTATCCGTAGTACCTTCTGCTATAAAGGACCTTTACAATGGTGATATCCTGCGCATTTGTGGGGATATTGGGATTGGAAAGTTTTAAACGTAGAGAAAAAGAAGGCTACTATAGCAAGCAGAATTGCCCTTAAGTGGAGATATTTGAGAAGACAGTGTTGCATACGCGCTAAAGTTTAAGGGTTAGTAAATCTAGTGATATGCTACATCTCAAGTTTTTGGGCTTGAGGGATAGGACTTTATGGACCTAGTAGGTAGGCTGCTATAAAGATACGGAAAATTATCGGGATGAACCATAGCGGAAAGGCTTTGAACTTAAAAAATTGAAGTGATATGGGTTGTAAGTGTAGGAAAGTGGGATTTATAGGTGTAAATTTTCCCAAGAGGTTAAGTGCATGTACCATGTTTCTGCGCAGTATATAAACGATTGGCGTCCTTAACCCCAGATACGCTGTGAGGGTTAAGGACGCCAATATGCTTTGTGGATGCCTGGAGAGGAGGTTGCTGCGCTTAACCTCTTGGCGAAATCCACTTGTCTGTTACACCGTTACCATTGTAGCTCCATATCCGTACTCCTTGAATGAGGCGTCCTGCCAGCGGCAGGGTGGGGATTTGGTCTTGAGCTCTGTGAGGATGGCTTTGCGGAGTACGCCGTCACCTTTGCCGTGGATGAAGACGATGCGCTGCCCTTTTTTGCGGATTACCGTTTTCATTGCTTCATTGAATTTCTCCATCTGGTATTTGAGGATGGCGGTGTTGAACATGTACTTCCCAGTGGTCGTCAACAGAATATTACAAGTAAACACGTAATATCTTTGCAGACCGACCGTGGTACAAACTATAACACATATTTTGAGGTTTCCAATGAGCTGTATGCTGCGTACGACGAATTGCGTGACGAATTGGCACGTAAGGAGTATGGCAAGCCATATAGCACACTGGATGTAACTCAGCAAATGTTGTGCCGTCTCTTTTATAAGACAATGATTTCAGAGGCTGAGCCTCGTTCTATTGGTGGAGGAATGTAATTATGAGTAAGTTTAATGATAAAGGAAAGGCAGAAATGCCTGAATTGAATACCTCGTCACTTCCTGACTTGATTTTCTCTATCCTCTTTTTCTTCATGATTGTAACATCAATGCGTGAAGAGGAGGTGAAGGTGGAATACACCTTGCCAAAGGGAACAAACTTGTCAAAGATAGAACGTAAGACAGCTGTCGTGAACATTCATATCGGTTCACCTTCAAAGCAATATGTTTCTCAGTTGGGTATGAGTACACGTGTTCAGTTGAACGACCGTTTTGCCAACGTCAAGGAGGTTGCTCCTTTCGTGGTTAATGAGCGTTCATTGATGCGTCAGGCAGACCAGGCTGTAATGAAGGTCGCGTTGAAGACCGACCAGAATGTAAAGATGGGTATTATAACAGACGTGAAGATGGAGTTGCGTAAAGCACGTGCTTTGTCACTCATGTATTCTGCTGACGAAAGAAACAAGCAGTAATAGAATACTTATAATCAACAAAAAAGCCACAACTTTGAGTTGTGGCTTTTTTGTTGATATATAGTCGTTTATCTGTTACGCTTAAGGTAAGTTACAAAGCGATATTCAAAATTGTGCTTCTCGTCTATTGGGTGTGCTTCGTTCTGTATGACTTCCCATTCGCTTTTTGTGAACTCAGGGAAAAATGCATCTGCTTCTGCCGGCGTGTCGTTGACCTCGGTCAGGCACAGAATGTCGGCTATGGGCATAGCTGTCTTATATAGCATTTCTCCACCGATTATGTATATTACCTCCTCGTTCATGCAGTTGGCAAGAGCCTCTTCCAACGATTTGAATGTCTCTGCTCCCGGGAAGGAGTTCTCTTTGCGCGAAAGGACTATGTTCCTGCGGTTGG
>CALCHD010000216.1 GCA_937901105.1 uncultured Bacteroidales bacterium
GGACTTGGCCCTTCGAGCAGTCACACCATGGGCCCTAACCGCGCTGCCAAGCAGTTTGCCGAGCGTTGCCCCAACCCCGACAGCTACCGCGTAACACTTTATGGAAGCCTTGCAGCCACAGGAGCAGGTCACATGACAGACGTTGCAATAATAAAAGAACTTGAACCCATAGCAAAACTGGAGCTCATTTGGGAGCCCGAGACATTCCTCCCGTTCCACCCCAACGGCATGCTCTTCGAGGGCATAAAGGACGGCAAAGTCATCGACAGCTGGAAAATATACAGCGTGGGCGGCGGCGAGCTTGCAAACGAGGAGACAACAAAGAACGAGGAGGACATATACCCCCTTACAACCATGCACGAGATTATGGACTGGTGCGACGAGACAGGCTGCACCTTCTGGGAGTATGTAGAGAAGTATGAAGGCCCTGAGATATGGAACTACCTTGGCGAGGTGTGGGCTACAATGCAGAGCACCATCAAGCGCGGCCTTGAGAACGAGGGTGTGCTGCCCGGCGGCCTTGGCATACAGCGCAAGGCACTCACCTACCTCAACAAATCAATGTCATATAACGCTGCAGTGAGCAGCAAGGCAAAGCTCTATGCATACGCCCTTGCTACAAGCGAGGAGAATGCAAGCGGAAGCACCATCGTCACCACTCCCACATGCGGTTCAAGCGGTGTATTGCCCGCAGTGCTCTATCATCTGTCAACAGCACACAACTGCTCGGACGCACGCATTCTGCGCGCTCTTGCAACAGCCGGACTCTTCGGCAACGTCGCAAAAGAGCACGCATCAATCTCGGGTGCCGATGTAGGTTGCCAGGGCGAGATTGGCGTTGCCTGTGCCATGGCGGCAGCTGCAGCCTGCCAACTGTTCGGCGGCACAATAAACCAGATTGAGTATGCTGCAGAGATGGGACTTGAGCACCATTTAGGACTTACTTGTGACCCGCTTTGCGGCCTTGTACAGGTGCCTTGCATTGAGCGCAATGCCATTGCCGCATCGCGCGCACTCGATGCCTGCACATACTCGGCACTCTCTGACGGCAAGCACAAGATAGACTTCGACCACATTCTACAGGTGATGAAGGAGACCGGCCACGACTTGCCGAGCCTCTACAAGGAGACATCGACCGGCGGTATTGCAAAGATTGACATCAACAAGCGCCGCGGACTGAGAAAAATCCTCGACACACTGCACATCCACAAGAACGACGACAACACAAAATAACAGACAATGAAAAAAGCACTATTACTGTTGGTTCTGCCAGCCTTGCTGGCAACAACCACACTGAAAGCACAGGACGACAACAAAGTGCGCCCCAACTACGCACTCGCCGAGCGCTTCTCGCCAAAAAAGATTTCACGCATGGTCAAGCAGACCCGCATACAGCCCGTGTGGTTTGCCGACGGCAAGCAGTTCATCTACTCCTGGAGCGACACCAACGACAAGAACTTCTACATCGTAGATGCAGTAAAGGGCACAAAGAAGATGCTCTGGGACATGGATTGGCTTGCAAAGGAGCTTACACAACGCACACAAGACCCCTATGATGCCGACCATTTGCCAATAAACATAAACAGAAACATACGCGAAGGACGCTATGTACGTTTCGATATTGCATCAAAACTCGAAGTGCCCAAGCAACTTCCACGTCACGAGCGCAACGACAGCGCCAAGATAAAGGAGAACGAAGGCAAGAAGGAAAACAAGACCTTCCACTTCGAGTATGACATGAAGAGCAGGCAGCTCATTGAGCGCACAAAGGACGAGATTGAAGACCTCTACCCCGTTTACCCGGGCTGGGCAAACGTATCGCCCGACGGCAAGTATGCCATCTATGAGAAGAACTACAACCTGTGGTACATGTCGCGCGAGGATTTGGACAAGTTGAGATATTGGGACAAGGACAGCACCGTTACCGAGCACCAGCTCACTTTTAACGGCCGCCCCAACTGGTGCTATGCACACCACTCACTCGACGAGAAGCTTGACACGGCAAAGCGTTATCGCGTATACGCTCTTTGGAGCCCCGACTCACGCCACTTTGTAATGACACACCGTGCCGACTCCATCCTATCAAAGATGTGGGTCATCAACTCACTCAGCAGCCCACGCCCTACACTGGAGAGCTACCGCTACCAAATGCCCGGCGAGGAGACGCCAAAGACAACCGTCGAGCTGTTCGACTTTGAGAACAAGACAAGCAAGACAATCAATGTCGACAGGTTCAAGCAGCAACGCATAGGCCTGTTCAGCAAACCGGCCTCACACCTCACACGATATGAGAACCCGCGAAAGGCTGTTTGGCTTGGCGATGACAACGGTTTCTACTTCGAGCGCATCAGCCGCGACATGAAGAAGATTGAGGTTTGCTACTATGACCTGAGCCTCGACACAACAAAGATGCTTGTACACGAGGAGATGAACACAAGCATCGAGAGCAAGCAGATTCGCCTTGTAAATGGTGGCAAGCAGTTCATCCAGTGGTCCGAGCGCACAGGCTGGGCTATGCTCTACCTCTACAATGCCGACGGAACACTCGCCAACCCGATCACCGAGGGAGCATATCACGTTGAGGATGTGGTTGCTGTAAATGAGAAGGAGAAGAAAATCTACTTCACCGCTTGCGGATATAATAAGGAGGAGAACCCTTACTACATGCACCTCTACAGCGTGAACTTCGACGGCAGCGGCATGAAGCAGATTGACGAGAGCGACATGAACATCAGTTTCTACTCTGCTGCCGACAACGGCGAGGCATTTGCAGTCACAGCATCACGTGTAGATACAACACCTGTGAACTATGTATATAGCAAGAACGGCAAGAAGAGCGTTGAGCTTGGCACAGCCGACCTCTCACAGCTCTTTGCAGCAGGCTACAAGTTCCCCGAGCGTTTCACAGTGAAGGCTGCCGACGGTATGACCGACCTCCACGGTGTAATGTACAAGCCTTTCGACTTTGACTCGACAAAGTGCTACCCTCTTATCGAGTATGTATACCCCGGCCCACAGACCGAGGCTGTGAACGAGAGCTGGTCGAGCGGCATGAACCGTGTTGACCGCCTTGCACAGATGGGATTCATCGTCATCACTGTGGGTAACCGCGGCGGACACCCCAACCGCTCAAAATGGTACCACAACTTCGGTTATGGAAACTTGAGGGACTATGGCCTGGAGGACAAGAAGGTGACTGTACAGCAGCTTGCTGCACGCCATCCTTTCATCAATGGCAACAAGGTTGGTATCCACGGCCACTCTGGCGGTGGATTCATGTCAACTGCAGCCATACTCAAATACCCTGACTTCTTCTCTGCAGCAGTTTCATGTGCCGGAAACCACGACAACAACATCTACAACCGCTGGTGGAGCGAGCAGCACCATGGAGTGCTTGAGGAGGTGACTGCCAAAGGTGACACTACCTTCAAATACAGCATCAGCACCAACCCGCAGATTGCAAAGAACCTTAAAGGCAACCTGCTCCTTATCCACGGAGACATTGACAACAATGTACACCCGGGAAATACTATCAGAGTTGTTGACGCCCTAATCAAGGCAAACAAGCGTTTCCAGATGCTTATCCTTCCAGGACAGAGACATGCATTCGGAAATATGACAGAGTACTTCTTCTGGAGAATGGCAGACCATTTCTGTGAATATCTGATTGGAGACTCACAAAAAGAGGAAATTGACATCAAACAGATGAACAACAACTAGTCTGCAACGGTATAAATTACATCCAAAACATAACTTATTGTAAAAGAGGATATTAAAATAGTATCCTCTTTTATTATTCCACACAGGCAACGCTATAGTGTATTTTTATATCACTCATTATCTGCATATTAAGAAAATTGATTCGATTTGGTATATAAAATATTTTAATTACCTTTGCCGCCGTTTTAATCTAAATCTAAAAAAGTAGAAATTATGAGACTATTTAGAAAAATGGCCCTTACAGCAGCTGCTGTACTTTCAGTACTTTCAGCAAATGCAGAGGGATACCAGATCAACTCACAGAGTTCAAGACAGTGGGGTATGGCCCACACCGGTACAGCCCTTAAACTTGGAGCAGAGAGCATGACATTCAACCCGGCAGGATTGGTATACATGAACTCAAAATATGACATTTCTTTAGGAACCATACTTATCAAGTCTAAAGTAAAGTTTGAGCAGGGCTCTTACAGCCATAAGACTGACAATCCGTTGAGCACCCCTATTTTCGGACACTTCGGATACAAGGTTAACGATAAATTTGCAGTTGGTGTAAACGTTACCAACCCTGCAGGAAACTCACTTGTATGGGGAGACAACTGGGCTGGTGCAACCCACATCCAGGACGTTTCACTAAAGGCTTTCAATGTGCAGCCAACAGTATCATACAAAATCAACGACAGAATCAGCGTAGGTGCTGGCCTTATGATTGACTTCGGTTCATTTGAGCAGAGAAAAGGCCTTGTTGCTGCTAACGCATTCAACGGCCTTGGCACACTTGCTGGCGGCCTTTCAGCAATGATGCCTTCACTTGCACCGCTTCCTGGCATGATCCAGTCTTTCAATAATCAGATTCCAGTTGGCATTGAGCTTGAGGGTTCTTCTAAAGTTGCTTACGGTTTCAATATTGGTGCTTTGGTAAACCTTTCAGAGAAACTTACCCTAGGTGTAACTTACCGTTCAAAAGTAAAATTGTCTGTAGACGGCGGTGAGGCAGAGCTGGAGCATGCTAACGACAACGCGGAGACTGTAATCAACGCTATCAAATCATTTGACACCACTCCACTACAGGGTCTTGAGTCAGCAGGCGCTATCCCTGCAGGTACTGTTGCTACCCTAAAAGGTACACAGGCCCAACTTGCTACATTAGGCTATCTTGACGGCGCTGAGTTCAGCGCATCTATGCCTATTCCTAGCATCTTGAGCGTAGGTCTTGCTTACCAGCCAAATGATGCTTGGACTGTAACCGGTGAGGCACAGATTACAGGTTGGAGCGCATATGAGAAAATGGATATCACTTTCAAGACTGCAGCAGGTGAGATCCTTCAATCTTCAGTTAAAGACTACAAAAACACTGTATGTGTAAGACTTGGCGCACAGTATGTTGCAAATGACTTTGTAACTTACAGGGCAGGTATCTACATGGATACCCCTCCAGTACAGATGGACAACTACAACCCTGAGACTCCAAGTGCAAACTGCTATGGAATTACAGCAGGTGCGACCTTGAACCCAACCAAATATATGGCAATTGACCTTTCTATTGGTTACCTTCAGGGTGAGAAAACTACCGGCTCATACCAGAACGGAACATTCGTTGCTGACTACACCAAGAGCGCTATCATGCCAGGTATTGGTGTAAGATTCAACTTCTAAGGAACAAACCTAAAATAAACCATACTACAAAAAGAACCTGCACGGGAAACCGCTGCAGGTTCTTTCCTTTTTTGGGCAACCCTTTGCTCAAAGCATCTTTTTGAATATCTTTGTATTTGGTAATTTATGCCATAATCCCGACAATTAAACAACAAGATATGAAGAAACTATTTTCAACACTGGCAGCGGCAGCACTTGCACTGACCGTATGCGCGTGCTCACAGGCACAGGGACAGGCAGAGGCCCAGACACAGGAGCCTGCTGCCCACAGCAACCTCATTGGCACATTCCCAGGTGAGGAGAACATGAACTATGCAACCGACATCCTTACCGGTGCACAGCAGCTTGAGGAGTACCTTCCTCTAGTAGAGGGCAAAAGAGTATGTATCCTTTCAAACCAGTCAGGCATGGCATCTGCCACAGCACACGTTTTGGATACACTTCTTGCACACAACGTAAAAGTAACCTGCATCATGTCTCCAGAGCATGGCTTCAGAGGCGACGCTGACGCAGGCGAGCACGTATCAAGCTCAACCGACCCTAAAACCGGCATTCCAATCCGCTCACTATACGAGGGCAAATCAGGCAAGCCTGCAAAAGAGGTGATGGATGAGTTTGACGTACTTGTATTTGACCTTCAGGATGTAGGAGTACGTTTCTACACCTATTATGTAACAATGGTAAAAATGATGGCTGCTTGCGCCATGGAGGGCAAGGAGTTCATCGTTCTTGACCGTCCTAACCCAATCGGATTCTATGTAGACGGCCCTATCCTTGACATGAAATACAAATCTGGAGTAGGAAGCCTTCCTATCCCTGTTGTACACGGCATGACCCTTGGTGAGATTGCTTACATGGCAAACGAGAGCGACTGGCTGCAGCACGGCCACAAAGACGCAGCTGGAAAGAAAGTTGACCTTAAAGTTGTAAAATGCAAGAACTACACCCACGCAAAACTTTACAGGCTTCCTATCAAGCCGTCTCCAAACTTGGGCGACATGAGAGCCATTTACCTATACCCTTCTACATGCTACTTTGAGGGAACCCCAGTAAGCTTGGGCCGCGGTACTGCAAAAGCATTCCAGATGTACGGACACCCTAACATGTTGGGCTACAAATACAGCTTTACCCCTAGAAGCATCCCTGGAGCAAAGAACCCTCCTCTATTGGATAAGGAGTGCTGGGGCGTAGACCTTACTGTAAACCCTTCAATTGAGCAGATCAACCAGGACGGCATCAATCTTGAGTACGTTGTTGACGCATACACCAACCTTAACCTTGGCGACCACTTCTTCCGCAACATGTTTGAGCTTGAGATTGGCCAGGCATACGTAAGAAAGATGATTAAAGAGGGCAAATCTGCTAAAGAGATTGAGGCAATGTGGACAGAGGATGTAGAGAAGTTCAAGGAGCAGAGAAAACCTTACCTTCTTTATCCGGAAAACTAAATCCCCATCTGTCGGGAATAAAATGAAAGGGTGACCGCAAGGCCACCCTTTTTCTGTACTCTATAATGAGAAGGGAAGTTGACTACCCCTCCATCACCTTGATTATCTTCTCTGTTGCTCCCAGATTCTTCTTTACATAATCCAGACAGATCCTGCCCCTCTCCTCCCGTACCGGCCTGTTCTTCACCATCTTGTCCAGCAATGCATAGAACTCCTCCTGGCCACGTACCGGGGTTGCACCCTGCAGCGCCACAAGATCCCTTGCCTCCTTGAACTTCTGGTATTTAGGTCCGAATGCAACCGGAATGCCGTATGTTGCAGCCTCCAGGATATTGTGGATTCCCACACCAAAGCCTCCGCCGATATAAGCGAAATCTCCGTATCTGTAGATAGATGAAAGAATTCCCATACAGTCAATCAGCAGCACATTGGAGCTCTCCAGCCTTGGATCAGAATCATCCTTTACATCTGAGAACTTGAGCAGCTTATATCCCTTGAATGTCTCAAGAATCTTTGCAATATGCTCCTTATGTATCTCATGAGGGGCAATCACCAGCTTAACCTTTGAAAAATTCTTCACAGTAGCAGCAAGAATCTCCTCGCAAGGGGGCCATGTACTGCCCGCCAGAACTGTAAACGAATCCTTGCTGAATTTGCTGATTGCCGGAAACTCCCTGCTGGATGCGGTAATCTGGTTCACCCTGTCAAACCTGGTATCTCCACAGATTGTAACATTCTCCTTAATTCCAATCCCTTCAAGCAGTCTTCCCGACAGTTCATCCTGCACAAACAGCGCAGTGAACGAAGCCAGCATCTTCCTGAACAGTCCACCCCAAGACTTGAAGAACACCTGGTCCTCCCTGAAAATGGCTGAAACTATATAAGTCTTCACCCCCATCTTCTTCAGCTGATTGAGATAATTGTACCAGAACTCGTACTTGATGAACACCGCCTTTTCAGGCTTTACTGCGTCCAGGAACCTGCGTGCATTTGACGCTGTGTCTACCGGAAGATAAAAAATCCAGTCTGCCAGCGGATAGTTCTTCCTCATCTCATATCCGCTAGGAGAAAAGAAAGTAAGGAGAATCCTGTACTCCTTCCTGTTCTCCTTGTACCACTCAATAAGAGGCCTTGCCTGCTCAAACTCGCCCACTGAAGAGCAGTGGAACCAGACAATGGGATGTGTATGGTCTATCTGGGACCTTATCTTCTCCAGAAGCCCTTTCCTTCCTTGAGAAAAAAGCTTTGCCTTATGATTAAATAGTCCGGCAACCCCTATCAGGGCCCCGTAACACCACATGGCTATATTATATAGAATGCTCAAGTCTAATAAAGTTATAATATCCAACAAATTTAATAATTTATTTTTATTTGGGGCACAATTATGGCATGGGCAAAAAAATGTGTACCTTGCGTAAAATTTGACTTTTCATGAAAAAGATATTGGAAATAACAGGCGAATACTGGGAACTTATGCTCAAAGTGTTCCAGAAGCCTGAAAAATGGAGGATCTTCTTCAGGCAATGTGCTGTAGAGGGACAGAAGCTCACATTGGATTCGGTACCCCTTATCAGCATCATATCCATCTTCATTGGTGCAGTTGCCGTAATCCAGACAATCAACAACCTTGAGAGCCCGTTCATCCCCAAGATGTATGTAGGCTACATGGCCAGGGAGATTCTGGTGCTGGAGTTCTGTTCAACAATGGTCGCCCTTATCCTTGCCGGAAAGATTGGCTCCAACATTGCTTCAGAGATAGGCAGCATGCGAATCACAGAGCAGATTGACGCAATGGACATCATGGGTGTGAACTCCGCCAACTACCTTATCCTTCCAAAAATTGTAAGTTCAGTTGCATTGAGTCCGTTTGTAATGCTCTCAAGCTTTGTGATAGGGCTCCTTGGAGGAGCTGCAATCATTGCCGCTACCGGCGCCATTACAATGGCCCAGTATATAGAAGGCCTGCAGTTTGCGTTCAAGATGCACTATATCTGGTACAGCATATCCAAGATGGCTGTATTCACATTCATAATCACATCGCTGGCATCCTATTTCGGATACTATGCAAAAGGGGGGTCACTGGGCGTAGGACGCTCAAGCACAAAGGCCATTGTGGCCATAAGCGTCCTCATCCTTGTATTTGACCTTGCCCTCACAAAACTGTTGCTATAGCTATGATAAGAGTAGAAAACCTGCATAAGGAATTTGACGGCAAAGAGATCCTAAAAGGGATATCCATAGAATACAAGGCCGGCGAGTGCTCACTTATTATTGGAGCCAGCGGAAGCGGCAAGACCGTACTTCTGAAGAACCTGGTAGGCCTCCACACCCCAACCAGCGGAGAGATATGGTATGACGACAAAGCCTTCACAACACTTAAGGAGAAGCAGAGAAAAGAGCTCCGCAAGGAGATGGGCATGCTATTCCAGGGCAGTGCACTGTTCGACTTTGCAACTGTAGAGGAGAACATCATGTTCCCGATGGACTTCTTCACAGACTGGAGCAAGGAGGAAAAACTCGACAGGGCAAACTTCTGCCTCAAAAGGGTTCACCTTGAAAATGCAAACAAGAAATACCCCAACGAGTTGAGCGGCGGAATGCAGAAGCGTGTGGGAATTGCCAGGGCAATAGCCCTCAACCCCAAATACCTGTTCTGCGATGAGCCCAACTCCGGTCTGGATCCAACTACCTCCATTGTAATCGACCGCCTTATCCAGGAGATTACACAAGAGTACAACATCACAACAGTAATCAATACCCACGACATGAACTCTGTTATGGAGATTGGGGACAAGATAGGATTCATCTACCAGGGAGAGAAACTTTGGGAGGGAAGCAACAAGGAGATACTCAAATCAGACTGCAAGGAACTCAACGATTTTGTATTTGCCTCAAATATGGCCAAGCAGCTGCGGGCCCTGATGAAATAAATTTTTCCAAATCTGGCATTTCTCTTTTTAAAAAGATAAAAACGGCGCCTCCGTAAGGTGCCGTTTTCTTTTTTTGGCATACTTTTCAGAGGCGGCAGCCTTACTTTGCCATAAAAAATGTTAAGCAAAGTGTATTGTGCAAACTGTAAGGGGCTGGAGGTTACAACCGTTACAGTTGAGGTGGAGGTATCGGACGGCATATGCTTCTATATGGTGGGGCTTGCC
>CALCHD010000217.1 GCA_937901105.1 uncultured Bacteroidales bacterium
GACAACATCGGAGAAGAACTGTTTATCGACTTGGTGGGAACTCGAAAGCCTGTCCTATTCATCGAAGGCGATGCAGTGCATAGCATCGACGCAAAGCTTTACCCTCTCGTCTTCCCCGACTATACGGTCCGACCGTTAGGCAGTTGCAACAAAGTGATCGAATCGACGCGTACTTTCAACGACCTCAAACACATGCACCACCTCGACAGCCGCGGTATCGTCGATCGCGACCGTCGTACAGAAAACGAAGTAGATTATCTGCGTAACAAAAACATCATGGTGCCCGAGGTCGCCGAAATTGAAAACATGTTTCTGATAGAAGGCGTCATAAAGACCATGGCACGAAGAAGAGGTAAAGACCCCGACAAAATTTTCAACGCCGTCAAAACAGCAATTACAAAAATGTTTCGCTCCCACCTCGAAAGCCAGGCTTTGCTCCACGTACGCCACAAAGTGAAACACGACGTCGAATATCGCATCGACGCACGATTTAACTCTATATCCGAACTCGAACAACACCTCAGAAGCCTCGAAGAAAAATTGCGCCCTCGCGAGACCTTCAATCGCCTAAGAGCCGAATTCAGACAAATGCTGGAGACCAACAACTATGCAGGCATTCTCAGAGTATTCAACCATAAGCCGATGCTTTCCGAATCAAACGTGGCTGCCTTTCTCGACTATCGCTCCAAAGAACAATACATCAAAGGCGTGCTCAATGTGCTGAAAGGAAATAGTAAAGACGCAAAGCAAATTCGTGCATCGATAAAACACTGCTTCGGACTATCGCTCGACGACAAGCCGTTAAAAGATACACTAAACCAAAACAAACAAACTAATTGATACAAAAATAAAAGTCAAGACAGATGAAAAAGAAATTAGCAATTCTGAAAAGCGACCCATGGCTCGAACCGTTTGCCGATGCAATTGTTGGTCGTCACAACAGTGTCATTGAAAAATTAAATGACCTGACATCTGCCACAGATGGCTCTCTTTCTAACTTCGCAAATGCTCACAAATATTTCGGACTTCACAAAAACGGACGCAAAGGTTGGGTGTTTCGTGAATATGCCCCGAATGCTACTGATATAACGCTCGTCGGAACCTTCTCCGACTGGCAGAAAAAAGATGAATTTCGCCTTTCAAACATCGGCGACGGAGTCTGGGAAATCACTCTTGACAAAAATACACTCAAACATGGCGACCTCTACAAGATGATCGTCACTTGGGACGGCGGTCAGGGAGAACGAATCCCGGCATACGCCACAAGAGTAGTGCAAGACCCTGCAACACACATTTTCTCGGCTGAAGTCTATGACCCAAAAGAAAAATACGAGTTTAAGACTAAACGCTTCAAACCCGACACTAAGCCATTGCTAATCTACGAATGCCACATCGGCATGGCGCAAATCGAACCACGTGTCGGCTCCTACGACGAATTCAGAGAAAACATCTTGCCTCGAATTGCCAAAGACGGCTACAACGCTATACAAATAATGGCGATACAAGAGCATCCATATTACGGCTCGTTTGGCTACCATGTCTCCAACTTCTTCGCAGCTTCAAGCCGCTTCGGAACTCCCGACCAGCTCAAACACCTTATCGACGAAGCTCACCGATTGGGCATAGCTGTGATTATGGATATTGTCCACTCTCATGCAGTGAAGAACGAGCTGGAGGGATTGAGCAATTTTGACGGTACATCCACACTGTATTTCCATGCCGGTGAGAAGGGAGACCATCCTGCATGGGATACCCGCTGCTTTGACTACGGCAAGGATGAGACCCTTTACTTCCTCCTTTCAAACTGCAAATACTGGATGGAGGAGTATAATCTTGACGGATTCCGCTTTGACGGCATAACCAGCATGCTTTACTGGGACCATGGGCTAGGGCGTGCATTTGGAGGATATGAGGATTACTTTAACGGCAATGTGGATGTGGATGCCCTTGTATATCTTGGACTTGCAAATGACATGATAAAGGAGATCCATCCCGATGCGTTTACTATTGCGGAGGATATGAGCGGGATGCCGGGACTGGCAGCCCCAATCCACGAAGGGGGCTGGGGATTTGACTACAGGATGAGCATGGGTGTTCCCGACAACTGGATAAAATGGATCAAGGAGGTTCCCGACGAGAAATGGAATGTCTGCGACATGTGGTGGCAGCTGACCAATAAGAGGGCGGATGAGAAGACAGTGAGCTATGCAGAGTGCCACGACCAGGCTATGGTAGGAGACAAGACTATCATATTCAGGCTTATGGATGCCCTTATGTATACGCATATGGACTTGGGCATGCAGAGCCTTGATGTTGACAGGGCAATGGCGCTGCACAAGATGATAAGGCTGATTACCATAGCAACTGCCGGCAACGGATACCTTAATTTTATGGGCAACGAGTTCGGTCATCCTGAATGGATTGACTTCCCTAGGGAAGGAAACGGCTGGTCCCATCTGTATGCAAGAAGGCAGTGGAGCCTTGCTGACAGCCCGTTCTTGAGATACGGCAAGCTGCTGGCGTTTGACAAGAAGATGATACACCTTTTCAGGGATAATGATATTCTTGCGTCTGCTCCAATATCAGTTTACAACGACGAGCCTAAACAGGTGCTGGTTATGGAGAGGGGAGATTTTGTATTTGTGTTCAACTTCAGCCCGTCTGAATCGTACAGCAATTACAGGGTAAATATCTTTGGCGGAGAGTATTCTATGGTGCTGGATACAGACTGGAAAGAATTTAACGGGTATGAAAGGAACAGAAAAAAACAGGTGCATTATACGCAGGAGGATGCCCAGGGCACGTTTTTGTCACTTTACATCCCTGCAAGGACCGCTTTTGTCCTTAAACGTAAATTAGTTAAATAAAAAATTTTGTTGTAATTTCGCGCGCAAAATATCTACATATCATATGGCATACTTGGAATTTAATAAAGAGGAGCTGGTAAACCTTGAGTATTCTTTGGAGCGTGAGATTCTGCTCAGCAATAGGGCGGGAGGTTACGTGAATACAACCATAGTTGGCTGTAATACAAGAAAATACCATGGATTGCTAGTTGTTCCAATTGAGAATTTTGGAGGAGACAAGCACATTCTTCTCTCTACTTTGCACGAATCCCTAATACAGCATGGCCAGAGCTTCAACTTGGGCATCACATCATACGGTGATGTATATGAGCCAAGAGGCCACAAGTACATTGTAGACTTTGAGATGGACTATGCTTCAACCATCACATATAGGGTTGGCGGAATGAAGTTCAGCAAGACTATCATGTTCTTGAGAGATACCGAGGAGGTTCTTATCAAATATACCCTGTTGGAGGCCCATTCGCCTACAACATTGAGAATCAAACCTTTCTTGGCATATAGAAATATTCACGCACTTACAGCTGCAAACACTTCTGCAAACACCAGATACAATGCAGTTGACAACGGTGTGGCCTTTAACCTTTACGAGGGCTTCCCTACACTTAATCTTCAGCTTAACAAGAAGAATGAGTGGATTGCCTCTCCAGACTGGTATAAGGGTATCGTCTACAAGGAGGAGAGCAGAAGAGGTTTCGAGTGCAAGGAGGATCTGTTCGTTCCAGGTTACTTTGAGCTGCCTATCAAGAAAGGTGAGAGCATCATCCTTTCAGCTTCTACAGGTGAGGCAGTTCCTGCCAAGTCGCTTAAGGCCAGATTTGAGAAGGAGGTTCTTAAGAGAGACAATACAAGAGGCAACTATGAGGCATGCCTGAAGCTTGCAGCAGGCCAGTTCCTTATCAAGCACGCAGGTGAGTACAGCGTTTGTTCCGGTTACTCATGGGATTATGAGAGCTTGAGGGAGTCTTTCATTGCCCTTCCTGGTCTTACACTATATAATAATGGTGACGCGGAGAGATTTGAGAAGGTAATTGACAGTACCATCAAGCGTCATAGGAACAGCATGTTGTGTGAATCAGACTGCCCTGACAGCGGCTTGTGGTTCATCAGAGCTATCCAACAGTATGTAGATTATGGTGCAGATGCTGCACAGGTATGGAAAAAGTACGGCAAATGGCTTGTAGATATCATTGAGTCGTTCCTTAACAACAGCAGGGAGAGTGTGACTCTTCATGAGAACGGACTGTTGTGGGCGCAGAAATATGGTGTTGCCCTTACATGGATGAATACTTATGTAGACGGCAGGCCGGTAAGTGAGCGCGGCGGATACCAGGTTGAGGTGAATGCCCTATGGTACAACGCACTTTGCTTTGTAAGGGACCTTGACCTTAAATTTGGAAAAGGCAAGCTTGTACAGAAGACAGACAATATTATAGGTAAGATAAGGGAGAACTACACCAGAGTGTTCTGGTGCGAGGAGAGAAACCATCTTGCTGACCACGTTGATGACAAAGGCCAGAATGTGTTTACAAGACCTAACCAGCTTATAGCTTGTTGTGTAAAATACTCTCCGCTTGATGACGAGGCCAAGATGGCTGTCCTTACAGCTGTGAAGAGAGAACTCCTTACAGTAAGGGGCATCAGATCCCTTTCTCCTAAAAATCCTTTGTACAGAGGAGTATACGAGGGCGACCAGGGAAGCAGGGATATTGCACACTTCAACGGATGTGCGTTCCCATGGCTGCTTGGACCATATATTGAGGCAAATCTTGCACTTACAGGCAAGAGCTTTGTCAGAAAGGCAAAAGAGCTTCTGGATGCATTTGAGGAGGACATGGAGATTCACGGCATTGGATCAGTTGCAGAGATTTATGACGGTGACCCTTCACACAAGCCTCACGGATGTATCTCTTCTGCAATAAGCGTTGCAGAGATCTTGAGGGGAAAGAGCATGTTGAACAGAATTAAAAAGTAAAGAGCGATGAAAGTATTGATGTTTGGATGGGAGTTCCCTCCACATATTGCCGGTGGTTTGGGTACTGCATGTTACGGACTTACCAAAGGTCTTGCAAAACATGATGTTGAGGTTCTGTTCGTTATGCCTTCAGCTTCTGGCGATGAGGACCAGAGCGCTGTGAAAATTATTAATGCAAGTGACATTTCAGTTGCAGAGGTTTGGGGAAAAACAGACTTGAGCAGACTTGAGAGCTTCCTGGATAAAGTGAGCTTCTTCAAGGTTTCTTCAGGCCTTGTACCTTATATTGACCCCGAGATGTTCTCTTCTATGGTTGAGACAACCGAGCAGAGAAACCGTTGGGAGGAGTATGAGCAGTTCAAGATCCACTATGGCGGAAAATACAAGTTCTCCGGAAAATATGGTGCAAACCTTATGGAGGAGGTGCAGAGATATGCAATGGTGGCCAGTGCAATTGCACTTGAGAACGATTTTGATGTGATTCATGCTCATGACTGGCTTACATATGCTGCAGGTATTGCTGCCAAGAAGATTTCAGGCAAACCGCTTGTAATCCACGTGCATGCAACCTCATTTGACCGTGCCAGCGACAATGCAATAGACCCTAGAGTCTTTGCATTGGAGAAGATGGGTATGGAGGCTGCAGACAAGATTATGGCTGTAAGTAACCTTACCAGAAACATCGTAATCAACAAATACGGTATCGACCCTTCAAAAGTTGTGGCAGTACACAATGCTGTTGACTTCAACGAGTTCAAGCAGATGGAGGTGAAGAGGGGTGTAGATGACAAGATTGTTACATTCCTTGGCCGTATCACATATCAGAAAGGTCCTGAGTATTTCATAGAGGCAGCAAACAAAGTGCTTAAGAAATGCCCTAATGTAAGATTTGTAATGGCGGGTAACGGTGACCTTATGAACCGTTCTATCAGACGTGTTGCAAAATTGGGCATTGCAGACAGGTTCCACTTTACAGGCTTCCTTAAGGGAGATGATGTGAAGAAGATGTTTGCATATTCAGATGTTTATATAATGCCTTCTGTTTCAGAGCCGTTTGGTATTTCACCACTAGAGGCGATGAAATCGAATGTGCCTAGTATCATCTCAAAACAGTCTGGTGTGGCAGAGGTGTTGAGCTATGCCATCAAGACAGATTTCTGGGATATTGACGCTATGGCAGATGCAATCTACGGATTGTTGAACTATCCTGCTCTTGCATCAATGAGTGCAAAATGCGGAGTAGAGGAGGTAAATAACCTTAAATGGGAGAATGCCGCCCTTAAGATGATAGATGTTTATCAGGAGGCTATAGATAACTTAAAGTAAGAAACGAATAAAAATTAAACATATATGGAAAAGTCACTTTGTCTTTATTTTCAAGTGCATCAGCCAGACAGGCTAAGATTGTATAGATTTTTTGATATAGGCAATGATTCTCAATATTTTGACGAGTTTGCCAACAGAACTATCCTTAAGAGAATTGCGCAGCGCTGCTACCTGCCTATGAATGAGGTTATCTATGACCTTATCCAGAAGCACGGCAAGAACTTCAAAGTTGCATTCTCTATTTCAGGCGCTGCTTTGGAGCAGTTTGAGCAGTATGCTCCTGAGGTTTTGGAGAGCTTCAAGAAATTGGCTTCTACCAAATGTGTGGAGTTCTTGGCAGAGACTTATTCCCATAGCCTTGCTTCATTGAAATCAGAGAAAGAGTTCAAGAACCAGGTTAAGGAGCATTGTGCAGCAATCAAGAAGCACTTTGGCGTAAAACCAAAGACTTTCAGAAACACAGAGCTTATCTACTCTGATTCTATAGGTGAGACTGTTGCAGCAATGGGCTTCAATACAATGCTTACAGAGGGCGCAAGGCACATTCTAGGATGGAAGAGCCCTAACTTCTTGTATACTAATGCAATCAATCCTAAATTGAAGCTTCTTCTAAAGAACTTCAACCTTAGCGATGACATTGCTTTCCGTTTCTCTGACAGAAGCAACCCTAACTGGCCTGTAACCAGCGACAAATATGCTGCATGGCTTGCAGAGAGCGCTAAAGAGTCTGACATCATCAACCTTTTCATGGATTATGAGACATTTGGCGAGCACCAGAATGCTTCTACAGGTATCCTTGAGTTCATGAGAGCGTTGCCTGAGGCAGTTCTTGCAAATACAGAGCTTAAATTTGTTACCCCTTCAGAGGCGGCTGCAAAACACCAGCCTGTTGCACCTCTTCACGTACCATATGCAATCTCATGGGCAGATGAGGAGAGAGATACCAGCGCATGGTTGGGTAACGAGCTTCAGAACGAGGCATTTGAGAAACTTTACTCTTTGGAGAAAGGAGTAATGGCATCTAAAGATGAGGAGCTTCTTGCAGATTACAGAAAATTGCAGGAGAGCGACCACTTCTATTATATGTGTACAAAATTCTTCTCTGATGGAGCAGTACACAAATATTTTAACCCATATGACACTCCATATGAGGCATTCATCAACTATATGAATGTATTGAGCGATTTTGCTCTACGAGTTGAAAAAGCAAATAACAAACCTAAAAAAAAATAAATTAATACTTAAAAAGTAAGCGGATTTGACTCAAAAGGACAGGATTTCAAAAGATTCTGCCCTTTTGAGTCAAATTTGAGTTAAAAAACAGAACGATAAGAATGGTAATTGAGAAAGTAATCAAGCCCGATTATCTGTTTGAAACCAGCTGGGAGGTGTGCAACAAAGTGGGTGGAATCCACACCGTTGTTGCTACCAAGGCACTCAACCTTTCCGGAGACTATGGCAGGAACCATATCATGATTGGTCCCGACATATGGATGGATGAGAAGCCAAACCCGGAGTTTGCTGAAGATCCAATCCTGTTCAGGGCTTGGAAGAAGCAGGCGGCTTCAGACGGATTGCGAGTGAGAGTGGGAAGATGGAATGTGCCTGGAAATCCAATAGCCATACTGGTAGACTTTACAACGTTCATTGCCCAGAAAGATGAGATCTGCTCACAGATGTGGGATAAGTTCGGATTGGATTCTTTGAGCGGACAATGGGACTATTATGAGTCATTCCTGTTCGGTTATGCTTCAGGCAGGGTGATAGAGAGTTTTGTGAATTTCAACTTACAGCCGTACCATAAGGCAGTTGCACAGTTCCACGAGTGGATGACAGGTGCAGGTGTGCTGTATTTGAAGGGGAAGAACCTTTCTATTGGCACTGTCTTTACAACACACGCGACAGTTGTCGGCAGATGTCTGGCATGCAACAACATGCCACTTTATGATTCTCTGCATGACTACAATGCAGATGACAAGGCAAAGCAGTTTAATGTAACGGCAAAACACTCACTGGAGAAGTGTGCAGCAGTCCAGGCAGATGTGTTCACTACCGTAAGTGGCATTACTGCAATTGAGTGCAGGCAGTTTATTGGCCGCGAGGTGGATATAATCACCCCTAACGGCTTTGACAGCAGCTTTGTGCCGGCTCCCGAGGCATTTGATGCCTGCAGGGCACAGGCAAGGGAGAAGCTCCTTGCAACAGCTTCAAAAATGCACGGAGTGCAGTACTCTGATGATACCGTGATTGTAGGAATCGGCGGAAGATATGAGTACAAGAACAAGGGAATAGACATTTTCCTTGATGCATTCGGCAGAATCAGGAACAGCGGCTACAACGGCAGGAAAGTTCTTGCATTCATAATGATTCCCGGTTGGAACAATGGTCCCGACAAAGAACTTTTGGCAAAGATCAATGGGGAGAACAACGGTGACTATACCACCAACACTACCCATTACATGATGGAGCCGCAGTGGGATGCCATATCGGGAAAAATGAGATACTACGGATTTGACGCCCGTACAGACAATGTGGGTATTGTGTTTGTCCCTAGCTATCTTACAGGCAATGACGGTATTTTCAATGAGAAATACTACGATTTGCTTATTGGCATGGACCTTACCGTATTCCCTTCATACTATGAGCCATGGGGATACACTCCACTTGAGTCTTTGGCCTTCAGTGTACCTACGGTAACCACAACTTTGGCAGGTTTTGGCCTATGGGTTAAGGAGTACTGCAAGGGTGAGCATCCGGGCATTGAGGTTCTTGAGAGGAATGATGCCAATTATGATGCAGTTGTTGAGGGGGTAATTGCAAGAGTAAAGGAGATTGCAGCCCTCGATGCAGATACAATGAAAAAATACAGGGAGAATGCGGCAGAAGTGTCTTGCATTGCCCTTTGGAAAAACAATATTGAATACTATGTGAAGGCATATTCTGCTGCCATTGACAGAGTGGTGGCAAGAAATGGTGCTTTCCCGCAAATTAAAGAAAATAAAGAGATGACTTATCAGAGATACAGAGTGAACTCTCCAGAGTGGAGAACACTTTTGATCAACAAAGACCTTCCAGCAAAGCTTAAACACCTTGATACAATTTCAAAGAACTTGTGGTGGTGCTGGAACCAGGATGCCATTGAACTTTTCAAAATGGTAGACGGTGAACTATGGAACAAGGCAAACGGCAACCCTATTGCAATGTTGGATATGGTTGACCTTAAGAGATACAAAGAGTTGGCACAGGATGAGGCATTCCTTGCAAAATTGGATTCTGTTTACAAGGAGTTCAAGAAATACATGGATGCAAAATCAAAACCTGTTACCCCTCAGATCTCATACTTCTGTATGGAGTACGGTTTGGATACATCATTGAAGATCTATTCAGGCGGTTTGGGTATCCTTGCAGGTGACTACCTTAAAGAGGCAAGTGACATGAACGTTAACATGAACGCTGTAGGATTCCTTTACAAATACGGATACTTTACCCAGCAGCTTTCAGCACAGGGCGAGCAGGTTGCAAACTATGATCCACAGGATTTCACCAAGACTCCTGCAACTCCAGTAATGGATGCCAACAACAACTGGGTAACCATTTCTGTTGCATTCCCTGGCAGAAACATTTATGCAAGAGTATGGAAAGTGGCTGTAGGCAGAATTGACCTTTACCTTTTGGATTCCGACATTGACCAGAACCTTCCAGAGGACAGAAGCGTAACCCACCAGCTTTACGGCGGTGACTGGGAGAACCGTTTGAAACAGGAGCTTCTATTGGGTATCGGCGGTATCAGGGCTTTGAGGGCTTTGGGCATTGA
>CALCHD010000218.1 GCA_937901105.1 uncultured Bacteroidales bacterium
GCAGCCCGCAATGAAGGGGTAAATGCCCTTTACATTGCTCTGGACGACATCAGCACGCTGCGCAACTTCAAATTTGAGAAGAAATCACCGCTTATGGGGGATGTAAAGCTTACCGTAACCCAAATGAACTGCGGTACAGCACACAACGTAGTTCCTGCAGAGGCAACCTTTGTTGTGGACATCCGCCCCACAGAACAATACAGCAACCCGGAGATCCTGGAACTGCTTCAGAGCCAGGTAAAAAGCCGGCTGAATGCCAGAAACCTCAAGAACCGTTCATCTGCAACACCACAGGAGCACATCCTTATGAAAACAGTAGAGGAGCTGGGCATTGTAAAGCAGATTTCTGCCACCACATCAGACTGGATGAAAATCCCCTACCCTGCAATAAAGATGGGCCCGGGACAATCTGCCAGAAGCCATAAGGCAGACGAGTTCATAAAAATTGAGGAGATTAAAGGGGCAATAGAAGGATATATTAAATTTATAAAGTATATAAAATAAGTTTATGGGAACTTTATGGAGCAAAGGTACCAGCGCCACCCAGATTGTGGAGGACTTCACAGTTGGCAATGACAGGGTACTTGACTTGAGACTTGCAAAACATGACGTTATGGGTTCAAAGGCCCATATTAAAATGCTGGAGTCTATAGGGCTTCTTGAGAAAGAGGAGCTTGAGACACTTACAGCAGGCCTTGACGCCATTCTTGGAGAGATTGAGAGAGGCGAATTTGTACTTGGAGACGATGTAGAGGATATCCACTCACAGGTAGAATTCCTCCTTACCCAGAGATTCGGCGAGATTGGAAAGAAGATCCATTCAGGAAGATCAAGGAACGACCAAGTTCTTGTAGACCTTAAACTTTTCCTGCGTGAGGAGCTTGAGATTATCAGAGACGAGGTTATTGCCCTGTTTGATACCCTGCAGGCATTGAGCGAGAAACACAAGAATGTGCTTCTTCCAGGCTACACCCACGCACAGATTGCAATGCCGTCATCATTCGGCCTGTGGTTTGGCGCATACGCAGAGGCATTGGTTGATGACATGCACATGCTTAAAGGGGCATACAACGTAGTTAACCAGAACCCTCTTGGCTCTGCTGCAGGATACGGCAGCTCATTCCCTCTTGACAGGGACATGACCACAGAGCTTCTTGGATTTGCAACAATGAACTACAACGTTGTAGCGGCACAGCTGAGCCGCGGCAAAAGCGAGAAGGCAGTAGCCTCTGCCCTATCACAGCTTGCCCTTACCCTGAACAAATTTGCTGCAGACTGCTGCATGTACATGTGCCCTAACTTTGGATTCATCAAGTTTCCCGACGAGCTTACAACAGGTTCCAGCATCATGCCGCACAAAAAGAACCCCGATGTATGGGAGATATTGAGGGGCATCTGCAACAGAATCCAGAGCCTTCCAAATGAGATCAGCCTTATGACCACCAACATGGCACACGGATACCACAGGGATTACCAGCTTCTGAAAGATGTGCTCTTCCCAGGACTTGAGCAGATGCACAAATGCCTTTTCATGGCAAAATACATGCTTGAGAACATCTCTGTAAACGAGGATATCCTTTCAGACCCCAAATACAAATACCTGTTCACTGTAGAGGCTGTAAACAACAGGGTACTTGAGGGGATGCCTTTCAGAGACGCATACAAGAGCGTAGGAATTGAGGTTAACGAGGGCAAGTTTGAGTTTGACGTAAACACCGGGCTGAACCACACCCACAAAGGAAGCCTTGGAAATCTCTGCTCAGAAGAGATTAAGGATAAGATGAAAAAAGCCTCTTATTAATAAGGATGAGCAATAAAAAAAGCAGCTTTAAAGCTGCTTTTTTTATTACTCATCTATTCTATCTCCATTACTGTGGAACCATTCCGCCTGCAAAAGGGTATAGTCTGTATTGTTCTTCACTTTAATGCTGCAGCCATATTTTCTGCACCATTTTCTTCTGATACTTGTAAACCATCCCTTTGTGAGATAGGCCCCTAAAATTGGATTTACCTGTAAGATAAAGGAATTGATCTTTCTCTCTTTAACGTAGTAGGCCAACTGTCTCTCCAGTGTCTCATCAATCAGTATGCTTGATGCAATCTCACCGGTTCCCTTGCACATAGGGCACTGCTCGTTAACATTGATTTCAGTAGCGGGTCTTACTCTCTGCCTGGTAATCTGCATAAGGCCAAACTTGGTTAGAGGAAGTACATTGTGCTTTGCCCTGTCATTTGAAAGCAGTTCCTGCATGTACTTGTGGAGCCTCTGCTTGTTTTCATTGCTCTCCATATCAATGAAGTCAACAATGATTATTCCTCCCATATCCCTCAAACGCAATTGCCTTGCAATCTCCTCTGCTGCATGAAGATTCACCTCCAGCGTATTCTGCTCCTGATCAACCCCCTGCTTGGCCCTGATTCCGCTGTTCACATCAACAACATGGAGTGCTTCTGTGTGCTCTACAACAATATATGCACCCTGTTTCAACGGAACCACTCTGCCAAATGCACCTTTAATCTGGCGGGTTACATCAAACTGGTCGAAAATAGGAGTATCACCTTTATAAAGCTTTACAATCTTCTCCTGCTCGGGTGCAATGGTTGAGATATAATCCTTCACCTCTTCATAAACCCCCTCGTCGTTCACATAGATGTTTGAGAAAGAATCGTTAAGCAGGTCCCTTAAAATTGTGGTGGTTCTGCTATTCTCCGTAAACAACAGTTGAGGCGGCTTGCAGGAAATCAGTTTTGTCCAGCAATCTTCCCATTTTTTAATCAGCATCTTAAGCTCGGCATCCAAAACCGCAGCCTTCTTGCCCTCGGCCGCTGTCCTTATGATAACGCCGTAATTTCTGGGCAGGATGCTGTAAACCAGTCTCTCGAGTCTTCGCTTTTCCTCTTTTGAGGAAATCTTCTGCGAGACGCTTACCTTATCTGCAAAAGGGAGCAATACTACATTTCTCCCCGCTATGGATATTTCTGCTGTAAGCCTTGAGCCTTTAGTAGAGATAGGCTCTTTCACTATCTGTACAATAATCGGCTGTCCCGGCTGTAAAATATCCCCTATCTTACCCTCTTTTTCAAGGATACTTCCAATTTTAATGTTGGAGTAGAAGGTTCTCAAATCCCTGTTGGGATTTATCTGTTTTGTAAAACAGTCAAAGGCCCTGTAGTTGAATCCAAGATCCAGATAATGGATAAATGCATCCTTGTCGTCACCTATATCTACAAAGGCGGCGTTCAGCGCCGGCATAATCTTCTTGACCTTGCCCAGATAAACATCGCCCACAGAATAGGATCCGTTGTTCTGCTCCTTGTTCAGCTCAACAAGCCTGTGGTTATCCAACAGAGCAATTGAAATCTCCGTTGAATTCACATCAATAATTAGATCCTTCTCCATCTGTTCATTAAAAAAGATAAGAGAGTGACTATGGCCACTCTCTTAATTCATCTTCAGACCAAATGTCTACAAACTATTTACGCTTCTTATGTCTGTTCTTACGAAGACGTTTTTTACGTTTGTGAGTAGCCATCTTATGTCTCTTTCTTTTCTTTCCGCTTGGCATAATCGTATGGTTTTAAAAATATATGTTAATTGATTTATTTGTCCTGAAAATTATTTCACGCCACCTTTAACCTTGTTCATGAAAACCTTAGCTGGCTTGAATGAAGGTATATTGTGCTCAGGGATGATCAAAGTAGTGTTCTTAGAAATATTTCTTGCTGTCTTTTTAGCACGTTTCTTAACAATAAAGCTACCAAAACCACGCAAATACACATTATTATCCTGAGCTAGTGAATCTTTAACACTCTCCATGAAAGACTCAATCACGTTCTGCACTGCTATCTTCTCAATACCTGTTGCTTT
>CALCHD010000219.1 GCA_937901105.1 uncultured Bacteroidales bacterium
AGTGATGCTGTAAATTTTTTGTCGGGAGTATATTGCATTGTAAAATATCCATAAATGTCGGGAGTACGGAACATTTTTTTCTCCGGTGCTACTTCAGGGTTTTCACTCCATTGCTCAGGCTTTTTATATCTGCTTTTTTGCCATGTAAGGCCTCCTTGCAGCATTAATGATTGAGAAAATACAGCTTTACCCTCAATGTTTGCACCATAAACAGTTGCTCCACTGCCATTGTAGCGTTCCTGTACCTGATTGCCCTTATTGTCAAATTCTTCCAGCATCCTTATAGTAAACACATCTTTTAGTTGTGTACTGAACAGTTCAAGCATAATGTTTGCTTTTGTCTTCCCAATAGTGGGATACCAGTCTGCAGAGAAGCTGAAGCTATTGGAACTCTCTTCCTTAAGATCATCAGCCAAAACAGTCACAACCCTTTCACCGCCTACAATTGCAATATGGAAATCTTCATCAAAGGCCTGAGGCGCACGGAATCCGGTAGAGTAGGAGAGCCTGAAATTTAGCTTGTCTGAAGGATTGTACCTGATATTTGATCTTGGTGATACAATTGCCTTGTCAACCAATGAATGCTTGTCTATTCTTGCACCCAGCAAAAAGCCCCATTTTTCACTTCTCCATTCATTTTGCAAAAATGCTGAATATATGTTTACCCTTTGTGTTGCATTGTGGTCATAGCCCACTGTAACATCATTGAGGTAATTGTAGTTGTATTCAACTCCAGCTATCAATTCAGAAGGCATGAACCACAGTCTGGTAAATGAATGTATGAACTGGCTTCCTGCAACAAATACTTTGTCATGGGTAGAGCCGTATGCATTTGGGTCCATGTTAGATCCATAGTAGCTCTCCCTTTTTGTATCCCTTAAAGCCGAATAAACATTGAATTTATTTTTATAGTCATCGCTCCACATGTCAAATGATATGCTTGCTGCATTTATCTGATGGTCGGTCTGCTCTGCTATCATTGCCTGGTGGGCCGGTACTTCAAATTGGTCTCCTCCTCTTCTGAATTCATCTGTAGTGCTGTATTCTGCCTTCAATTTGGAGTTGCCTGACAAATTGTAGAATGTGTTGATACCTATAGTTTTTGTATTGATTGTACCAGCCTCGCTGAACCCGTCATCATTATGGTCATACCAGTCTCTCACACGGCTCTGTCCATAAATGAATATTCCGCTTCTTCCATTGGGATTTACAGTGGAGGCATTTACAGTTGTATTGTTGTCAAAACTGTTTCCCATACCTATTGAGGTTATTGAAAGGCTCACTTCAGCAGAATTCTGTACTGGGTCTTTAGTAATAATGTTGATGGTACCGCCAATTGCTGAAGATCCAAACAACGCTGAACCGCCTCCTCTCATCACTTCAACCCTGTCTATCATGGTTGCCGGAATGTGCTCAAGTCCATAAACACCGGCAAGTGCAGAAAATACAGGTTTTGAGTTCATCAATATTTGTGAATAGTGACCATCCAGTCCGTTTATCCTTACTTGTGTAAATCCACAGTTCTGGCAGTCATTTTCAACTCTTACTCCAGGCTGGAAATTAAGTCCGTCAGCCAATGAACAGGCATTTGCCATACTGAAAACGGCGTTGTTTACTACATTTACAAGTGTTGCACTATGGCGTTTCTTTGTCTCGTTCCTGTTACCTGTTACAACAAGCTGGTCAAGCATGAGATTATCTTCTTCAATAGCAAAATTTACAGTGGCAGTAGCATTGTTTTTGGCTTCTACTTTGCAAGTCTTTGTAATATAACCAACTGCAGATGCTTCTAAAGTGTACGTTCCAGCAGGGAATGAACTTAACTTGTAATGGCCCGTAGCATCTGTGTATGTTGCAGTGTTTATCTCTATGATTCTGATGGTTACGAATGGGATATGTTCGTTGGTTTTGCTGTCTGTTACGTGTCCAATGATATGAGGGTCGTTACCCTGTGCCTTTAGGGTAAACGCAAGGACAGTAAACAGCAGCAACATGGTAATATGCTGTTTCATTGTTAATTAAGTATGTTAAGTTATTGTTATAATTGGAAATGTATTTGACCCTTGCAGTGAGGAGGACCGCGATGAGGTTCAAAATACGAATAATTATAACTGTATAAATTAACATACAGGCTCTGGAATGATGTGCAAGTGCATGCAGTGTGTTCAGGCAATCCTTCCGGACATTCTGAAATTCCAGTTGTACTGTTGAAAATCTTAATGATTGATGCTTCAGCTGAGGTATGCTGATTAGCTGTAAAAGGATGGGAGTGAGTTATTATTTCTCCATCAATAACATGGGAGTGCACAAATACAGAATTCAACAGCAGATACATCATTATGTACACTGCAGTTAATAGTCTGATATATGAAATCCCTCTTTTCATCAAAATTATTTAACAGCAAAATTATGAAAAAAAAATTATTGGGACCTCACCAAATTGAGGTATCTTTGCTACAGTATAACACAATTGAAAATGAATAAAACCTACACTGAAAACAGGATTGTCTCATGTTATGAGGCAAATGCAAACCATCTGCTGCGCCCGGCTGCAATGCTTGACATTATGCAGGAGGCGGCAGGCAGAGATGCAGATACCCTTGGTTTCGGATACGACAAGATGATATCAAGCAATACCGCTTGGGTGCTTTCAAGAGTAAAGCTGGTATTCCACCAGTATCCAAAATGGAGAGATAATGTAGTTTTCAAAACATGGCACAAGGGGGCCAACAGAATTTTCTACTTGAGGGATTTTCTTTTGGAAGATACTCAAGGCAACAGGATGATTAGTGCAACAACTTCATGGCTAATCATTGATCTTGCTTCCCGACGGATGGTGAGGGACCGTGAGCTGGCTGAAAATTTTGACAACTCAAAGGCAGGTTTTGCCATTGAGGAGCAGGCAGAAAAAGTTACTATGCCAAAGGATATTGAGCCTGAACTTGCCGGTACACATAAGGTTGTCTGGAGTGACATTGACACCAACGGACATGTGAACAATGTGAAATATGTTGTTTGGGCACTGGATATTCTTGATTATGAACTTGTAAGCAAAAATCCTATAAAGGAGCTTCTTGTGAATTTTGATTCAGAGGTTCTTCCGGGCCAGACTGTGGAATTGTTTAAGGTGGTAGAACACACTGATGATTCTACAGTATGCTTCATTCAGGGCAAAGCTGATGGCAAGCCAAGTTTCAGTGTAAAAATAAATTTCTAGATGAAGATTCTTGTAGACAAGGATATACCATTCATTAAAGGGGTATTTGAACCATATGCTGATGTTCTGTATTTGTCGGGAAAAGAGTTTGAACCGGCAGATGTGAAGGATGCAGATGCTCTGGTTATCCGTACCCGCACTAAGTGCAATGCAGGGCTGCTTGAAGGGAGTGCAGTAAAATTCATTGCTACTGCAACCATTGGAATGGACCACATAGACCTTGAGTATTGCAGCAGAGCAGGAATTGCTGTTGCCAATGCTGCAGGATGCAATGCCGGAGGGGTGATGCAGTATGTCTTCACTTCATTGTATGCATTGGCATGCAAAAAGGGTATTGTTCTTCCCGACGGATTTTCTTCATCATCGGGAAAAAAATTGACACTGGGGGTCATTGGTGTGGGCAATGTGGGCAGCAGAGTTGCCAATATGGGTGAATATATGGGTTTTGAGGTGTTAAGGTGCGATCCTGCAAAAGAGCGTGCACAGACTTTGGCATTCAATAACGGTTATATGAAACTCAATGAATTCAAGGATTATTATTCATTGGATTATCTGCTGGAGAATTCTGATATAGTTACAATGCACACAGATCTTAATCCTACAAGCAGAGGAATGGCAGGGGAGGAGTTCTTTTCCAAGATGAAGGAGGGGGCAATTTTCATCAATTCTTCAAGGGGAGAGGTAGTTGTGGATGAGGCTTTGCTTGAATTTATCGGGAAGATGAATGGTGTAATAATTGATGTGTGGAATGGTGAACCGGCTCTGAACCTTCAGTTGATGGAGCTTGCTGATATTGCCACCCCACATATTGCAGGTTATTCTTTTGAGGGAAAAGTTAATGGTACTGTAATGGCTGTGAAGGCAGTTGCAGAACACTTTGGAATAGAGCAGCTGAAAGATTTCAAGATTGTGCCTGAAGAGAGAAACAACAATTTCTTCTGCAAGAATGAACTTTCTCAAAATCAAATTAGTGAATATTTCCAGAATATTTTTCCTATCTTTGAACATTGTGCGGAATTGAAGCAGAATCCGCAGAATTTTGAATTATTAAGATCAAATTTTAAATACAGGAGAGAATTTTATGTTATCTGAACATTTGAAGGCGCAGATTGATGCCCGCGGCATCTCTGCAGAGACATTTGAGACCCAGTTGAAAAACTTTGAGACAGGTTTCCCTTATCTTACAATTGAGGCTGCTGCTACTCCAGCTAAAGGCATTAAAGTGCTTTCAGAGGATGAGCAGGCAAAATATATTGCTGCTGCAGATGCATTTGACGGTAACGTTTGCAAATTTGTACCGGCTTCAGGCGCTGCAACAAGAATGTTCAAGGACCTTTTTGAGGCTGCTGATGCTTTGAAGGCAGGTGAAAAGCTTAAAGAGGGGTCTCCTGCTGCAAAATTTGTTGAGAACATCACTTTGTTCCCATTCTTTGATGCACAGAATATCCTTAATCTTACACTATATCCTAAAGCTTGGAACTATGGCTCTATGCCAAAAGGCCTTATACAGTTCCACAAATATGAGGATGGTAACCGCACTCCATTTGAGGAGCATCTTGTAGAGGGCGCACTTTATGCTAAAGACAAAAATGGTGATGTAAGAATGGTAGTTACCGTTTCTGTAGAGCACCAGAAAGGTTTTGAGGAATTGTATGCACAGGTTAAAGAGAAATACGAGAAGAGATTCGGCTGCAAATATCATGTAACTTTCACCAACCAGCAGCCTTCAACTGATATTGTTGCCGTAGATATGGAGAATAAGCCGTTCACTAAAGATGACGGTTCGCTATTGTTCCGTCCGGGCGGACACGGCGCATTGCTTGCCAACTTGAATGAAATTGATGCAGATGTTCTTGTTATCAAAAACATTGACAATGTTGTTAAGGAGGCTTTGCTTGATGAGACTATCCGCTGGAAGAAGATTCTTGTAGGTATGGCTACAGAGCTCCAGGCAAAAGTGTTCGGTTACCTTAAGCAGCTTGATGAGCAGGGTGATGCAGTTTCTGCAGAGCTTGTTGCAGAGATTAAGGAGTTTATGGAGAAAGAGTTCTGTGTTTCTGTTCCTCAGACTGGTGCAGAGCTTGTAAAAGTATTGCGTGAGAAACTTGACCGTCCAGTAAGAATCTGCGGTATGGTTAAGAACGAGGGTGAGCCAGGCGGCGGTCCTTATGTTATCCTTGGCGAGGACGGTACTACTTCATTGCAGATTCTTGAGGCTGCACAGATTGACAAGAACAATGCAAAAGCTATGGAGGCTATGAAAGGAGCTACCCACTTCAATCCGGTTGACCTTGTTTGTGCAGTGAAGAACTACAAAGGCGAGAAATACGACCTTTCAAAACACACTGACCCTAAAACAGGCTTCATTTCAGAGAAGAGTTTCCAGGGCAGGGCACTTAAAGCACAGGAGCTTCCAGGATTATGGAACGGTGCAATGAGCGACTGGAACACCCAGTTTGTTGAGACTCCTCTAATTACTTTCAACCCTGTTAAGACAGTACTTGATTTGTTGAGAGAGCAGCATTGCAACAGATAATCTTAAAAATACAGATAAAAAGGGGCCTTCAGGGTCCCTTTTTTTATATACTTATACATTGAGTTTGAGTAAATTTTCTTAATTTTGCATATTAAACTAGAATTTTTAATCGTTAAATATAAAACTCTATGATTACAGCTTCAGCTATTTCAGCGTTCCAGAGCATTGAGACTCCTTTCTACTACTATGATATGGAGCTTTTGAAAAAGACTTTGGATATCTACACTTCACAAATTAAGAAATATGGTTACCATGCACACTTTGCACTTAAAGCAAATGCAGAGCCTAGAATTCTTGAGATGATCAAGAATGCAGGTCTTGGTGCAGACTGCGTTAGCGGTAACGAGGTTGCTTTGGCTATCAAATCAGGATTTGGTGCAGAGAATGTAGTTTACGCTGGTGTAGGTAAATCAGATAAAGAGATCAAGACTGCTCTTAAAGCTGGTATTTTCAGCTTCAACTGTGAGTCTGTTCCAGAGGTTAAAGTTATCAATGACCTTGCTGCAGGTATGGGTAAAGTTGCAAAGATTGCTTTGCGTATCAACCCTGATATTGATGCTCACACCCACAAATACATTTCAACTGGCTTAAAAGAGAATAAATTTGGTGTAAGCCCTTGGATGTTTGAGGATTTTGCAAATCTTTTCAAAGAGTGCAAGAATGTTGAGCTTATCGGCCTTCACTTCCATGTTGGTTCACAGATTTTGGATCTTGGCGTATTCAAGACTCTTTGCGAGAGAATTGCAGAGCTTCAGAAATGGTTTACCGACAGAGGCATGTTTATCCCTAACCTTAATCTTGGCGGTGGCCTTGGCGTTGACTATGTTAACCCTAATGAGAATCCGATTGCAACATTTGAGGAGTACTTCAAGCTTATCAACGAGAACCTTATCGTTGCTCCAGGCCAGCAGGTTCACTTTGAGCCAGGCCGTGCAATCGTAGCACAGTGCGGTCACTTGATTTCAAGAGTACTATATGTTAAATTGGGTCAGAGAAAGAAATTCGCTATCCTTGACGCAGGTATGAATGACCTTATCCGTCCAGCTTTGTATCAGGCTCACCACGCTATCGAGAACCTTACTTCTACATCTAAACGCAAGATGAGATATGATGTTGTAGGTCCAGTTTGCGAGAGCTCTGACCAGTGGGGCAAAAACATCATTCTTCCTCAGACAAGCAGAGGAGACCTTGTTGCATTGCATACTGCTGGTGCTTATGGTCAGGTTATGGCTATGAAGTACAACCAGAGAGACATTGCAAAAGCTTACTATTCTGACGAACTATAATAATTTATGCCTAGAGTAAGTTCTAAAGACAAATATACTGTACAGGTATTTGAGCTGTTCAAGCAATATGGGCTGTCTCTCAATATGGAGCAGATAGCCCAGAAGCTTGGGCTTACCAAAAAGACACTGTACAACAACTTTACGAGCAAACAGGAACTTATAAACACTGTTGTAAATCATTTCTATGCCTCGTTGGAGAGGGATATGAGATTTGTAATTGACAATAGTGACAATGCCATAGAGGCGATGTTCAGCGTTTCCAGAATCATTACAAACCATATTGCTGAACTTGGCCACGTATTTCTCAAGGATATATCCATCTATAATGCCTGTGATGAAATCTTCGCATTCACAGAGAGGGTTAACTTCTATTCCAAATTCCTTGTAGAAAACCTTAACAGGGGTATTAATGAAGGGATTTTCAGGAAAGACCTCAATATGGAGTATACCACAATTTTCTATAATTCAGCTATAGAGCGCTTCTATAGATGGAATGGTGAATTCAAGTATTTTGCCTGTGCACAGGAATACCATTGGGAACTGGTGAAACATCATCTGTATTCTGTTGTAAACGATGATGGCAAGCTGATGCTTGAGAAATATTTGTAATTGAAAACAAGGGAGATTTTTTGAGATGTTTGAAAATTTGATTGACAGACTTGAAAGTTCATTCAAGATTCTGAAAGGTGAGGGAAAGATTACTGAAATCAATGTTGCAGAAACATTGAAGGATGTTAGAAAAGCACTTCTTGACGCAGATGTAAGCTACAAGATAGCCAAAACATTCTGTGATGACGTTAAGAAGATTGCAATGGGTCAGGATGTTCTTAAAGCTGTGAAACCTAGCCAGATGATGGTTAAGATCGTCCATGACGAACTTACCAGGCTTATGGGTTCGGAGGCTACAGACATAAATATTAAGGGAGAGCCGGGCATAGTATTGGTTGCAGGTCTTCAGGGTTCGGGTAAAACCACTTTTTCCGGTAAACTTGCCCTAAACTGCAAGACTAAAAGGAATAAGAAAGTACTTCTTGTTGCAGGTGACGTATACAGGCCTGCTGCAATTGACCAGCTTAAGGTGCTTGGCACACAGATTGGCGTTGAAGTATATACAGAAGAAGGGTCAAAAGATCCTGTATCTATTGCAAAGAATGCCATTGCAAAGGCAAAATCTGAAGGATATTCACTTGTAATTGTAGATACAGCCGGACGTCTTGCAGTTGATGAGGAGATGATGAACGAGATTGCTGCTATTAAAGAGGCAATCAATCCTACAGAGACATTGTTCGTAGTTGACGAGGTGTCACTGATCGGTATCGAGGCAGGACAGCAGCACTCAACTTCATCATTCGGTTCTGGCAATCTTCTGGAGGACCTGATTTCGTTTGTTTGTACAGGAGCGGAATGCAAGCTGATTCTGATTGGAGATTCTGCTCAGCTTCCGCCTGTGGGTCTGGATGCGAGCC